>JAYWAE010000001.1:0-7905 GCA_043782715.1 Pseudobdellovibrionaceae bacterium
AATGGCATTATCGGAATGAGTGAGCTGATTCGCGACAAAGCGGCGGGCGATACGCAAAAATTCGCCGGCGTGATCCACGACTCGGGGCGCAGTCTCCTACGCATCGTCAATGATATCTTGGACTTTTCCCGAATCGAAGCCGGCCGCATGGACTTGGAGCTGCAAGAGGTTAAACTCAGCGGTCTGATCGAAATGGCCGTGGAGCTCTTCAGCACGCGTGCCAATGACAAAAAGATCCTGCTGCTGGCCGACTACGACCCCCGGCTGCGTGGAGCTTTCGCCGCCGACGGCGCGCGCCTCTCGCAAATTCTGAACAACTTGGTGGGTAACGCCATTAAGTTCACCGCCAAGGGCCATGTAAAAATCGAAGGAATGGTGATGGCAGTAGAGGGCGGAGAATTTAAAATCCGCTTCAGCGTCGAGGACACCGGCGCCGGAATAGCGGCGGAAAAGAGTGGTTTGCTTTTTCAGCCGTTCCAACAGGCGTCGATTGGGCATCAACGTGACGGCGCGGGCCTTGGCCTATCGATTTCAAAACGGCTGGTCGAGATGATGGGTGGAAGCATTCAGTTCACAAGCCAGCTCGGGCAGGGGACCCGCTTTTGGCTCGACTTCCCCGTGCGCCAATTGCGTGCCGCCGAGCCGTCTACGCGCGCCGATTTGGCGATTGTCGCCTTTAAGCTGGCACGTCCGGTAAGTGATGTTTTGGCAGCCTATGCGCGGCACTTGGGTTTGCGCTTTCAAAGCGCGGAAATTTTGCCGGCGAGTTCTGCAGGTACCCTCGTCTGTTGCGATCTCGAGGGCGTGAAGGAGTTGCCTTCTGACTCGCAAAAGCACGCCGTGGTGATCGACTACCCGACTTCGGGAACGGCCCCGTTCGCCTGGCGCGAGCTGACCTTGCCTTTGACCTTCGACCGCTTTCGCAAATCCGCGCTGATGGAAACCACGGCACTCGAAAAAGGTGCGACACCCTCACCAAGCCAAGCCCTCGTGCCGCGTGGTAACGGGCTCATTCTTCTCGTCGAGGACAATGAGACCAATCAGATTTTGGCTCAGACGCAACTCGAGCAGCTCGGTTACCGCGTGCATTTGGCGCAAAACGGCGTCGAATGTTTGGATGCCATGAGGCGTATTAACTACGATTTAATTTTGATGGATTGCCGCATGCCCGTGATGGACGGTTTTGAAACCACACGCAAAATTCGTGAACGCGAACTGGCCCGCCAAGCCGGGCGCGTGCCGATCATCGCCATTACCGCCAATGCGCTCGAAATGGATCGCAATCGCTGTCTCGCCTGCGGCATGGATGACTACATGACCAAACCATTCTCGCTGACGGAGCTACGGGATCGGGTTGAAAAGTGGTGCACGGTCGATCGTGCACCCGTCGATTGGCGTGTGGTCAGCGATCTCGCCAACCGCACCAGTACGGATGTGGTCAAACGCCTGCTCACTTCCTATAAAAATACGCTCAGCGTTTCTCTCGAAAAGCTCGACGGATCGCTGTCGCGCCAGGAGTGGAAAGAGATTTCCTCTCTCACGCACCAGCTCAAATCCTCCAGTGCGGCCGTTGGTGCGGTGAATCTGTCCCATCTTTGTGCACGCATCGAGGATGAAATCGAAACACGCCAAGAAGCCGAAGTGTCTCTGTGCGAACAGCTGCTCAGCGTTGGCCGCCGTGTGCTGGAAGAATTGTCGGTCCAATCCCGGTATAGTTGATCAAACCCGAGACAGTTCAAGCTGGCGGGATCATTATGGAAGCTCATTTACAAACCGCGTTATGACCAGAAAATATACGTAGTTTCAATGGGTTATCTCATTTTGGACGTTGTTTTTAGACGAGTGCCGTGAGAACCTATGTTTGTTCGTGTGGGGCCTCCCGATCGGGCTGGCTGTATCAACATAAAGTGTGTGGGTGAGAGAGAGTAGGCGATGTCCTCGAAACACGCTTATAGGCGTTGTCACGTTTGTGGTTGCCTTTGTCAGGCGCCGAAAAATGTGCGCAAGTGCGGTGCGTGCGGAAAACCATTCGCTCCGTTTTATTATTTCAACGACGAGTTCACACCGGTGGCGACGGAGGGCGAACTGCGTCCGACCCCATTGGATGGTCAATGGCGCCCCATTCACGGCTTGACAGCTTACTGGCAAAGCGACTGAATAGGCGCCATGCCGATTACGCTTGATGACATTCTTGCCGCTCGCAAACGCATCGAAAACCTAGTGCAGATCACGCCGGTGAATTATTCGCGCTCAGTCGCGAACCGGCTGGGCTCCGATGTCGTTTTAAAATTGGAAAATCAACAGACCACCGGCAGCTTCAAAGTCCGTGGTTCGTTCAATAAAATGCTCAGTTTGACGCCTGAGGAAGTGAGCCGCGGAGTCATATGCTCCAGTGCCGGCAACCACGCGCAGGGCGTTGCATATGCCGCGAGAGCAGTAGGTGCCAAAGCCTTTGTCGTAATGCCCGAGTCGGCACCGATCGTGAAAATTTTGGCGACGCAAAACTACGGCGCGGAAGTGATTCTACACGGCAAGATTTTCGACGACGCCTTCGCACACGCTCGCGCGCTATCTGAAAAGCATGGCTACATTTTCGTTCATCCCTATGAGGACCCGCTGATCATCGCGGGCCAGGGGACATTGGGGCTCGAGATTCTCGAGCAGGTTCCGGATCTCGAATCGATCGTCATTCCCATCGGCGGCGGCGGTTTGATTTCGGGCGTGGCGACGGCGATCAAAGCTAAAAAACCGTCCGTACGCGTGTACGGAGTCGTTGCTACGGCTGCGCCGGGCATGAAACAGCTGTTTCATAAACAATCCGTCGACCCGCATCCGGCAGTGATGACGATCGCCGACGGGATCTCGGTAAAAAAACCGAGCGAACTGATGCATCGTGAATACATCTCGCGTCTGGTCGACGGCATCGTCGACGTAGGTGATGAGGAAATCGCCGAGAGCATCGTGTACTTTCTCGAACGCGCCAAAACCGTGGTGGAAGGTTCAGGTGCAGTGGTTTTGGCCGGCGCCGAAAAAGCGCAATGGAATTTAGGCAAGAAAAGCGTGCTTTTACTTTCCGGCGGCAATATCGACATGAACTTGGTCGCCAAAGTCATCGAGCGCGGATTGAGTAAGCGCGGCCGCTTGATTCGAGTTTCGGTAATCGTGGCCGATCGCCCAGGCTCTTTGCATCGCCTGACTAGCGTCATCGCCGAAAAAGGCGCCAACGTTTTGGATGTCAAACACGACCGCGTCAGCAGCAAGGTCGGACTGTCGGAAACGGCGATTGAATTTCTATTGGAAACGCGCAGCTCGGAGCACGCGCAGCAACTGCAGGATGCCTTCCGTGCCATTGGCGCGCGCATCACTTGAGGTTGAGCACGTGAAAGTCCCACCCGAAATCGCATCCCTGATGCCGTATCAACCGGGCAAGCCTATCTCCGAAACCAAACGCGAGCTGGGTTTGACTCACGTCTATAAATTGGCGAGCAACGAATCACCACTGGGGCCGCCGCGTTTGGCGATCGAAGCCATTCAGCGTGCTATCCCCGAGCTGCACCGCTATCCCGATGGTGCCTGCTTCGAAATGCGCCACGCATTGGCAAAGTATTTCCAAGTCCCCGCCGACTGGCTGATCTTCGGCAACGGTTCCGACGAGCTGGTCGATATGTTGGTGCAGATTTATTGCCGCGTGGGTGAAGGAGTTTTGACTTCGCAGGGCGCGTTCTCGGCCTATGGGATTTCGGCGAAGAGCGTACTCGCGAAGGTCATCCATGCGCCGTTGGGCCCTGACTACCGCTTCGATTTGCACGCCATGGGCGAAGTCTTAAAGCGTGACGATTCGATTCGGCTGGTTTTCTTGCCGAACCCCAATAACCCGACAGGCACCTATTTCACCGCCAAAGAGTTCGACGCCTTCATGGAGATTGCCGGCAAAAAAGACATTTATGTCGTGCTCGACGAAGCCTACTCCGAATTCGTTCGCGCCAAAGATTATCCATGGGGTCACGATTACCAGAAAAAATTCAAAAATATTTTGTTATTGCGAACGATGAGCAAAGTCTTCGGCCTGGCCGGTTTGCGCGCGGGAGTTCTGATTGCGCCGCCCGACGTGGTCGAAGTCGTCAATCGCATTCGCAAGCCATTCAATATCAATTCACTGGCCCAAGTCGCATGCGCCGCCGCCGTTGAAGATACGGAATACTTAGCAAAGCTGCGGCAACTGACCTGGGACGGCCTCGACTATTATTACGCCGAACTCACGAAAATGGGCCTGCCATTCGCGCCGTCGCAAGGGAACTTTGTCTTCTTCGACACAATGACCGACGCGGGCAAAGTCTTCAACGGCCTGCTGCGCGAAGGAGTGATCTTGCGGCCTGTAAAAGGCTACGGTTTTCCACAACACCTTCGCATGAGCGTCGGTCTGGCGGAAGAAAACGAAGCCGCAGTACGCGCACTCCGCAAAGTCCTCGCAAAAAAATAAATTGGCTCGCAAAAAAAATGTGCACTTAAGCAATTGACGGGGCGTTCAGAAACGACTTCAGTTGCTGGCACTGTCGGGTTCAAATTCCACTCTTCGACCAAGGCCACAGACCGTATTCCCGTCAAATCTGTCCAATATCGCCACTTCAGCAAATCGGGCCTCGGACGCGTTCTGCTTCGAACTGAAATCGAATCCTTCGGGCAGCGGCAGCCATTTTGCTGAAATGGCGATATTGGCCAAATGTGAAAATGCTAAGCCTCAAAGACAAATACGAATGTGCATAGGCGTGTGCACATTCGTATGCAAAGTCTCGAGAACCGAATGGGAGTTTTAAATGACAGACGTAAGCCATCTAAAAAAGGAAGACACGGATGAGGCGCCCAAATATGTGAGCGAATTCGAACGGCTCATGCGCGAGCCACTCACGCCCGACGAAAAAAAGAGGCTCGCGCGCCGAACAGGCGTAAGAAAGCGCGACAAATTTAAACTTTGCTTGGAAGGACAAAGTCGAATCGATTGTATCAAGCGCGATCTGTGCGATCTGCTCAATCGCATTGCAATTCGAAATCATTGGGATCAGCACAAGTCTGCCGTTTATTTGGGAACGACCCAATCCTGCGTGAGCCATATTTTCAACCACCGCTACGACAAGCTGACCTTGAACCAACTGTTCCGCTACCTCGCGTTGGTTGAGCCGCGCTTTCGCTTTCTGATTGCTATTTAGCTAAGCATTGATCCGCCCCGCGTGTTAACGGTTGACTCACACGGGCCCGCGACCTGAATTTGACAGTCCATGAGTCCAAATATCGTCGCAATTGATGGTCCATCCGCATCCGGCAAATCGTCGGTCAGCCGCGAACTTGCGCGCCGCCTTGGTTGGAAATGGGTTTCGACCGGAGCTTTCTATCGCGGGTTGGCGTTGGTCGCGATGAAAGAGAAAATCGACCCCGCCAACGTAAAAGGCATGGTCGCGCTCGCCTCAAACCCACTCTGGAAAGTCCGTCTCGACGACGACCAAACCCGCGTTTTTTGGCGCGATCAGGACATCACTTCCGATGTCCACAGCGAAGACAACGGCTCCCGCGCCAGCCTCGTCAGCCAAATCCCCGAAGTGCGCAAAGCCTTGCTCGAAAGTCAGCGGCAGTGCGCCGTTAGCGTGTCCGGCCTGGTCGCGGAGGGTCGCGATATCGGCACTGTGGTATTTCCGCAAGCCCCGCTCAAAATCTACCTGACAGCCAGCCAAGAGGAGCGCGCGCGCCGCCGTTCCAGCGAGCAAGGCCTCAACTTTGAGCAGACACAAACCCAGCAAATACAACGTGATCACCAGGATTCGAACCGCGCCGCTGCGCCGCTGCAGGTGCCACCCGGAGCTCATGTCGTGGATTCCGGTGGTCTGGATCTCAAGGGCGTAGTCGACGTCATCCACCGCCTATGGCTCGAAGTGTAAATTCCTTTTGACTTTGATTTTTTCCCATCTATAACAGGTCCTTATCTCATGATTACAACCGCATAATTACGTGCAACGTGAGAAATAAAATCGGGTTAGAGCGCAGTTGACGGCCTCTTTCCCAAGAGGAGGTATTTTTGCATATGGTCAACACGTCGGGTGGTACCAAAAAACAAAGTCGAGCCCAGATCGAGAGAGAGAAAATTCTGGCTCAACTTGATGCCGCCGACAAAGAGGTCCCGCAAAACCCAGGTCTTTTCAACATCACTGCCAAAGAGGGCGCCGAGTTCGCCAGCATGTTTGAGCAGTCCCTTAGCGAGCGCGATTTCAAAATCGGCGATATCGTCAAAGGTAAAGTCGTTGAAGTGCAAGAAGACTACGTCCTCGTCGACATCAATTATAAATCCGAAGGTTTGATCCCGATCTCTGAGTTCCGCGTCGTCGATGGCGCACGCGACATTCAGGTGAATACGGAAGTCGAAGTCTACATTGACCGCATCGAAAACGAAAACGGCATGGTCGTGCTGTCGAAAGACAAAGCCGACATGCTGCGTGCGTGGAACGATATTTCGCGCGCTGCCGAAAACGAAGAGGTCATCGAAGGCACGATCATCGCCAAAGTCAAAGGCGGCTTGTCCGTCGACATCGGCGTGAAAGCATTCTTGCCAGGCAGCCAAATCGACCTGCGCCCTGTGCGCAACATCGATGCGTATATCGGCAAGCGCTACAAATTCAAAGTCATCAAGTTCAACAAAAAACGCGGCAACATCGTACTCTCCCGCCGGGCTCTGCTCGAGGAAGAACGCGAGTCGCTCCGTTCACAAACTTTGGATGCAATGAAAGAAGGCTCACAGGTCAAGGGCGTCGTGAAGAACATCACCGACTACGGTGCGTTCATCGACCTCGGCGGCATGGACGGGCTTCTGCATATTACAGATATGAGCTGGGGCCGCGTGAAGCACCCGAGCGAAATCTTGAACGTCGGCGACGAAATCGACGTCAAGGTTTTGAAATTCGACAACGAAAAAGAGCGCGTGTCGCTCGGCCTCAAACAGCTCAAGCCCGATCCGTGGGAGAGCGTTGCAGGCCAGTTCTTGGTCGGCAAAAAGGTCAAAGGCAAAGTCGTCAGCTTGACTGATTACGGCGCCTTTATCGAATTGGCTGAGGGCATCGAAGGCCTCATCCACGTTTCCGAAATGAGCTGGACGAAGCGCGTGAAGCACCCGTCGCAAATGCTCAAAATCGGCGACGAGGTCGAAGTGCAAGTTCTCGAGATCGACGGCACCAACCGTCGCATCAGCCTCGGCATGAAGCAACTCGAAGCCAATCCGTGGGTCGAGCTCAAAGAGAGCTATCAGCCTGGCACGATCATCGAAGGTGAAGTCAAATCCATCACCGACTTCGGCGTCTTCATCGGCGTCGACGAAGGCGTCGATGGCATGGTTCATATCTCCGATTTCTCGTGGACCAAGCGGATCAATCATCCGTCGGAAATGTTCAAAAAAGGCGATCGCGTGCGCGCGGTGGTCCTTGGTGTGGACATCGAGAACGAACGCTTCAGCCTAGGCTTGAAGCAGCTCGAAGCCGACCCGTGGTCGAACATCGAAGACAAGTACAAGATCGGTTCGCAATATGATGTGAAGGTCATGAAGATCGCCGATTTCGGCGCCTTCGTGGAGCTCGAGAGTGACATCGAAGGCTTGATCCACATTTCGGAACTTTCGACCAAGCGGGTTGATAAGACCGAAGATGCGGTGAAAGTCGGCGACACTATGAAAGCCGAGATCATCACGATCGATCGCGATGCTCGTAAGATCGGATTAAGTGCCAAACTGGTGAAGCTGCGTGAACAAAAGGCCGACGTGGAAGACTACGTCAAGAAAGCCACCGCGACTTCCAAGACCAGCCTTGGCGACTTATTCGGCGAAACTCTCAAAGCCTCCATAACCGACGCGGAGAAAGAAAAGGCGAAGTCCTA
>JAYWAE010000002.1:0-2991 GCA_043782715.1 Pseudobdellovibrionaceae bacterium
GAATGGCGGAGAGGGTGAGATTCGAACTCACGAGACGCTTTTGGCGCCTACTCGATTTCGAATCGAGCTCCTTCGGCCACTCGGACACCTCTCCTGGCACTGGATCGCAATTGAAAATCGATAACCCGGAACCCGGGTTGAGAGCAATGATTATTGGCGCTTAGCGGTGCCGCCACGGCTGTGAACGGGTTTTAACATCTATTGCACCTCAAATTCATGAATTTGGCAAATCCTCTCATGGTCGCCAGGAGGATTTTTCTGCGTTCTCAACGGCTCCGTGCCGCTATCGCCACGCTTATGTTCGCGATCACGCCCATGATCCCGGTGCGCGAGATCCCCGATCTCGAAGAGGCTCCCCTTTGGGAGCTTGGGGTTGGAGGCGGTGGCACCTACACGCCCGATTACCCCGGCTCGAATCAAAGTCATGTTTGGGCCATTCCGTTTCCCTTTTTGGTGTATCGCGGGGACATTTTGCACTCGGATCGCCGGGGCGGCACGCGCGCGCGGCTGCTGCAGTCGGAGGGTTATGAACTCAACGTCAGCTCGGGCGGAGCGCTTCCCAGCAATTCCTCGCACAATACGGCGCGCGAAGGCATGCCGAACCTCGAATGGCTCGGCGAGTTCGGTCCGCGCCTGACGATCGATCTGATGGCCAACTCAAAAGGCAGTTCGCTCCGTCTGGGCCTTCCGCTGCGTGCGGCGTTCACCACCGACTTCAAACGCTACCGCGATGCCGGCTATGTCTTCGCGCCCGAATTGTTGCTCGACATGCCTCGCATCTTCGGCGGACGTGTCGACGCGTTCTCACTTTTGACCGTAAACTTCGCGGATCGGCGTTTTCAAAATTATTTTTACGCGGTCGACCCCGAGTTCGCACGTCCCGGAAGGCCTGCATACAGCGCGCGTGGTGGCTATTTTCAAAGTGACATTTCACTTGGGATCACCGTGCCGGTGCCGGCGCTGAGTCTCAAAATTTTCACTTACGCGTCGTTGCAATCACTCAAGGGAGCCGTCAACGAGAACAGCCCTCTGGTCAAAACGAACCTCAACTCGACCGTCAGCTTAGTTTTGATTTGGGTCTTTGGAAAATCAGAGCGCACTGTCTTTACCGACGACTAAAGGGTTCGCGAGCAAAGCGTCGGATGGGAACGAGGATTTTTTTACCAAGCGCGAATTGACGGACCGCGATCGATCATCTTTAATTTCCGCCATGGAAGATATCGAAGTCCCCCTCGAAAAAGTGCACGAAGACATTCACCACGCAACCGTTCATGGCTCCGCGCCCGGGTTTATGAACTCGGCGGCGCTCACCTCAGCTTTGCTGGCCGTAATCGCCGCCGTTTCCGCATTGTTCGCCGGCCACTACGCCAACGAAGCAATGATTGAGCAGATCCAAAGCTCGGATCAATGGTCCTACTACCAAGCTAAGGGTATCAAACTCTCACTCGCCGAATTCCGCAACGAGACCACGCCCTCGCCCGCGTTGGCACAGAAGATTGAAAAGTACAAAGAGGATCAAAAAGAAATCCAAACCAAGGCGGAAGAGAAGCAAGCCGAATCACGTGAGCATTTGCATAAGCACGAGCGCTTGGCAGCGTCGGTGACCTTCTTTCAAGTGGCAATCGGCCTGACGGCAATCGCGGTTCTTACGCGCCGGAAAAAGTTCCTTTGGGTCGCTGGCGTGCTGGGGATTGGCGGAGCGGTATGGATGGCGATCGGGTTTTTGTAGCGGACGGCTGCTGAAGATCGAAGACGAAAAAGCCGTCGAGGTCACCGTTGGTTTTGATCAGAAACAGAACAAAATTTGTAGCTGAATAGGCCGAGGTTCCATTTCGAACTATCGGATAGCCCAATTGTATCTCACGCCATCAATCTCGTTGAGCCCGCCTGTCTAAATCACTCCTCAATATTCCATTTATTTAGGCGCGCCAGCGTCATTTTGAGACGCCACCTAAACAATACTTATATTAATTTCTTGTTTTAGGTATCTAGTTTTTCCGCCAACTCCCCGACTAAAGTCTTGCGCAACTGATGCTGTCTAAAATATCGATTCGGGAGTGTCACAGTGGTACGTTTTCTGACGATGATCTGTGCCGGACTTATTATAATTGCGAATAGTGCTCAAGCGCTGGCTCAGCAATGTGTACCTAACCCTCCACCGGGGCCCTATACAAATCGAGGAGGTGGATCAGGTGACTACGGAAACGTTCCCGTCGGCATATCAGTGGTCAAATTTTTAAGTGGGTATGGTGGCGACACGAACGCTGGAATTACTTTTTCGACGAGTCTGGATCATTGTTCAGACCCCGCCTTTTCAATTTTGGGCACAGAATGCATTTCCTATCCGCCTACAGGTATTTCCTGCTACGCCGTAGTAGCGTTTATGCCCACGTCCGTGGGAACCTACGGAGGCATCTTTTATGGAGACATCACGTTTCCTGATCGCGGCATTCGCGAACTCGACACAATTAGACTTTCCGGCAGTGGCGTCGTCCCACAAGAACTTGACCTCTCGGTGATAAGTGTTTCGGTCGCAAGCGGAAGTTCCGTTCCACCTGGTCAAACTACGGACGTCGCCGTGACCGTTGCGGGAACTGGATTTGCTTCGCCTGAAACGAGATCGACCGCGCTAACCTTAGCAGCTGGCTCAAATATCTACTCACAGCCTGTGAACCTTTCAGCTCTAGCGCTGGGTCCGAAAACAATTCACTTTAATGTGATCTTCTCGCAAGCAGATGTCGGCCCGCAAACTATTGTGGCCACGATTAACCAAGCACACAGCGTGGCAGAAGCCACCTATAGCAACAACGTCGGCTCTACGGCAGTTCAGGTGGGCGCACAAAAGAGATTGACCCTCACGCTCGGTAGCTCACAGGTCTATCCCGATAAAACATCGGGCTCCAATAAGACCCCGGTGTTCGTCCAACTTATTGGTGATGCGCCGGGCGTGTCACTCGCCGGAAATGTCATTCAATTCCTTGCGGCGCCGCA
>JAYWAE010000003.1:0-20798 GCA_043782715.1 Pseudobdellovibrionaceae bacterium
ATCGAGGTGCAGGCGCTGATCGGCGACTCCAGCGACAACGTGCCCGGCGTGCGCGGCATCGGACCTAAGGGAGCGTCCAAGCTCCTAGCCGATTTTGAAACGCTCGAAGGTGTTTATAAAAACATCGACTCCATCAAGGGCGCTACGCAAATCAAATTAATTGACGGCAAAGATCTGGCTTTTCTCTCGCGCAAACTCTGCACCATCGTCACCGATGTGAAGTTGGATGTGAAGCTCGACGATTTGAAAATGAAGCCGATCGATCCCGAGCCGATGAAGGAATTGCTGCGCGAGCTGGCGTTCAACAGCTTTGAAAAGCGCCTGTTTTCAGACGGCGGCCTGAAAGGACCTGCTGGCGAGGAGAAAACGCCGGTTCGCATGGGCAAGCAGTCTAAGCCCGGAATGGACAAGTCGGCGAAGGAAGAAGCGCCAGCCGCCAAAAAATCCAAAGGTAAAAAATCCGCCGGCCCGCAGGTTTGGAGCGAAGAAGAGTGGACGGTCGAGGACCTGCGCAAAAAAGTCGCGCCCTATTCTGAAATTTGGGGTCTGCTCAGCGAGCGCGGTTTGTATTTGGGCTACGAAGGCACAGTTCTCAAAGTGCCGGCTAGCGATCTAGAGATCGGCGCAGCCCTGCGTGGCAAGCATCTGCGCTGGAAGGGCTACGACGTCAAACAAGTGTTGAAAGCACTTTCCATTGAAAATGGTCTGGTCGTTTGGGACGGACAACTCGCGGCCTATGTGGCACGCGCCGAGCTGGTCGGTGAATTTTCCGACGTCTTTGCCCAGTACTGCGGCAAAACCTTGCCCGATATCTGTTCGCCCACGGACCAAATGGTCGCGCACCAGGAGCTGGAAGTTCTTTTGCGCGAGAAACTCGTTCTGCAAGATGGCGTCGGCGTCTATGAAACCCTCGAGTTGCCGCTGGTACCGGTACTCAGCGCTCTCGAGGCCGTCGGCGTGCGTGTCGACAGCGATGAATTGAAGTCGCAATCCATCAAATTGAACGAAGACATCCGCCGCTTAGAAAAAGGCATACACCAAGAGGCCGGCGAGCAGTTCAACATCGGCAGCCCCAAGCAGCTCGGCCACGTCTTGTTCGAAAAACTGAATTTGCCGCCTGGGAAAAAAACCAAGACTGGTTTTTCCACCGACAGCGACGTGCTCGACACCTTGGCTCCGCGCCACGCCATCGCCAAACTGATTCTCGAATACCGTGAATTGACCAAGCTCAAGAGTACCTACGTCGACGCCCTGCCGGCATTGATCAGTGTCGACGACGGCCGCGTGCACACACGCTTGAACCAGGCCGCGACGTCAACCGGACGGCTGTCGTCGACCAACCCCAATTTGCAGAATATCCCAATCCGCACCGAGCGCGGCCGCATGGTGCGCAAGGCATTCATCGCCGACAAGGGTTGCTGCTTGATCTCGGCCGATTACTCGCAAATCGAATTGCGCATTCTCGCTCATATCACCAAAGATCCTGGATTGATCGATGCGTTCAACAGCGACCTCGACATTCACGCCGCCACCGCCGCCGAGGTCTTCGGCATCGACGTTGAAAAGGTGAACGCCGACCAACGCCGGATCGCCAAAGCGGTCAACTTCGGCATCGCTTACGGGCAGGGTGCCTACGGTTTGGCCGACACGCTCGGCATTCCGCGCAGCGAGGCCATGGAAATCATTGCCCGCTACTTCAAGCGCTTCAATGGCGTGAAAAAGTACATGGAAACGACCGTGCGCGAAGGTATAGAAGCGGGTTACGTCTCCACACTTTTTGGCCGCCGCCGCTACATCGATGAATTAAAATCCGCTAACCCCATGCTCCGCCGCGCCGGTGAACGCGCCGCCATCAATGCGCCGATTCAAGGTACGGCGAGTGATCTGGTGCGCCTGGCAATGATCGAAGCCCACAACAGCCTGCCCGTACCGCTGCTCTTGCAAGTGCACGATGAATTAATATTTGAAAGCCCCAAAGAAGATGCCAAGATGTGGGGAGCGGAAATCAAACGGATCATGGAGTCGATCTACAAATTAAATGTACCCCTCAAAGTCAACGTCGGCATCGGCGACAACTGGGATGACGCTCACTGATCTAGTTTAGGACTTCGGGGATTCGAGTTTCTATCTCTGTCTCTGTCGGCACGGGCCTCCTGCCCTCGCCGAATTGGCGGGCGCCTTCCGGGCGCCCGGCCCTTCGGGCTTCCCAATTCGGAGGCCGACAGAGACAGAGATAGAAACTCGAATCCCCGAAGTCCTAAACTAGATGTTCAGATTTGTGTGAGGGGCGGGAGAGCGTATGAAGTGGCTTGCCATAGTGGCTGCAGTCGGGATCGCCTTTCTCAGTGGCTACCGTATGGGCCTGGATACGAAAATCGCCGATAAACAACCGGGGTTGAGTGGCGAGTTCGCGCAGATTTCGCAGCGCGAATTGCAAGAGTACATGCAGCTCAAAGACGACAAAGCCAAATACGAAAAGGCCAATGAAATATTAGGACGCGTAATGATGTTGTTCATCGCCGACATGGGCCTACGCGTGGGCAATCCCGATTTTAATATTTTGGATGTGGCTCAGTCGCCACGGCCGCCGATGTTGGCGTCGCCGCCTATTCACGCCGCCCCGGAACCTGCGGTCAAGGAGCCTGCGCTGCGCGCAGACAAAGCGCCAGCGGCGATGAAGGAGCGGACAACAGGCACTGTAGAGAAAAAAAGTACCGCAGCCGATCTCAAACCCAGTGAGTTCGATACCCCCGCAAATGAAGTGGGCGCCATCAACGCGCTTTATCTTGGAGTCCTGTGGCGCGAACCCGATGCGGCCAGCTTGCCGTCACTCGGCATGCGCCTCCGCCGGGCGGGCTGGAGCGGGTTTGTTGCGCTGGCACGCGATATGGTTGGGAGCAGTGAGTTTCAACGCCTGATCGAGCCGCGCCATAAACCTGAACAGATTGTCAATCACATGTACGCTGTTTTTCTCGGCCGTTGTCCAAGTGGATTTGAACTGACCGGCCACTTGCGCGCCGTCCGCCGCAGCTACACGGAAGCCACTCTAGCCATCCTAGAAAAAGCCCACACTTCGTCGATGTCGCAGATTTACAACGGCGGCTTCAACGTCAATTCTTGCAAGGAGTAGTGAGCGCCGCGCTCTCGATTGTCAGGGGCGTTCCCAGCCGACGACGCGGCCGCCTTCAAAATACACTACGCGTAATTCTTTTTGATAGCCCTCGTTGCCGGAGATGTAGCGATTGTACTTCCAACGTTCATAACCATACAGCTGGCTGCCGGCGATCTCGACGGCGTCGGGATCCCCCCAGCTTTGCATGACGGCCTTTTGGCTCATGCCCAGTGCGATGTCGTTGTTCTCGATCGTCTTGGCGACCTCATCCGGATAAGTCTCGTCTTGGTTGCTGAAGCCGCGCTGTTGCGCCCAGCGCTCGCGCGCCTCGAAAGTGGGCAATGAGAGAAAGTACATGCGTTCGCGGTCATTCTTAAGTGCCGTGCGCACATTGTAGTACTGTTTTTTCTCACGTTTGGTGGCTAGTTTGCCTTCCATGCGCTTGAGCTTGAGGCGTGATTCCACCGCGCTTCGCTCGTCATCACTCAAGGGCCGTGAACCCAATCCGAGTTCTTCGCGAGCATCGCCCTCGACTTGCATTTTGCGCTGGTGATAGATGTCCTGACCCGCGGCGGTGGTGATCTGCGTGTCTTCTTCGTATTGGTAGCCACTGCGTGGATTGCGATCAAACATGGCGCAGGCCGAAAGTCCAAGGCACGCGAAGATGACAAGATGGCGCATAATCAACCTCCAGGTTCTAGGGTGCTTTTCGGTACCATTTTGAGAAAAATTGAGTCCATAATGAGTGAGCCATGAGCGAAACCCCGGCCCCGCCCAAAGACCAAACGCCCAGCGAAATTCCGCTCGAAGACATCGACGCCCTGCTGGCGTCTGAAGACCCAGAATTTGCCAAGTCGCTCGAGGAAGTACGCGCGGTCGCGCCCGATGCCAACATCACTATCGAGGCCAGCGCGGTCGACGACACCGACACCGCGGGCGAGATCAAGAACGTCAACGAAGAAGCCCTCGCCGAGACCCGCTTCGCTAAATTCAAAGTGCGGGTCAAGCTCAAGTGGCGGGCGTATTGGTCGGGCTTGAGAATGCGCCTGCGCGCACGCTCGCAGCAGGCCGGCAAAGACTTGGTTATCTTTCTCAAAACGCGGCCGAAAGAATTTTTGCTTTTCTCCATCGCCATGAGCAAGACTGGTTTCAAAAATGCGATGGTGCCCGTGCGTGCATTTCAAGACGCCAGCGCCACTCAACGCTTGGCCGTGCTGATGCTGGTCGCGACATTGGTCGGCAGCCTCTGGGTCTTACTCGCCAACTTCAAAGGCATTTGGTTGCCGCATATCCACGAGCCGATTCTGGCCAGCTTCGCGGCCAACGCCGACCACGTTGAAACCTTCGACGCCAAGGACAACGGCGAAAGTTTCTACAGCGCCTTTCCGCAAGAGCGCCACGAATTCCTGTTTCCCAAAATGAAAGTGAATTTGCGCCCGACGCAAGAGAACCCGCTACCCATGGGCGCGTTCGAAATCGTGGTGCAGCTCGACTCCATGGATACGGCCATCGAAGTGCGCGATCGCGAAGTCGAGTTCAACGACTTGCTCCAGCGCGCTTGCGAGGAAGAGACTTTCTCGGATCTCGAAACCGAGCTTGGAAAGTCGCGCCTAAAATCGTTGATCAAGCGTGAGCTCAACCAGAAGCTTACGCAGGGCTGGATCAAGGATGTCAACTTCAAGACATTCATCTTGAAGCCGTAAAACCTCTTTTTTAGTTCGAACCCACCAATTTATCCACATCTATGCCGTAGACGCGAATGCGGTCATGCAAGGTGCTCTTGGGCATGCCGAGATCGTTGGCCGTTTTACGTTGGTTGCCGCGATTGGCGATCAGCCGGCTCTTGATCATCTCGAGTTCGATCTCTTTGATCACCGAGCGGCTCGGCTTGAAGGCGTCGGGCGTCGTGCCGTCAGCGCCCGGCATAACGTCGATCAACTGCTCGACAGCGTCCTCTTGCACTTCAGCGGTGCCCCAGTAAGCCTTGGCGCGGGAGACGGCATTTTTGAGTTCGCGGATGTTGCCCGGCCAGCGATGACACTTGAGTTTTTGAATGGCGTTGAAGGAGAAGCGCACGCGCACTTCGCGCGCGAATGTATAAAATAGGTCATCGAAATCTTCCATACGTTCTTTGAGCGCGGGCATCTGCACCTGGATCACATTCAAACGGAAGTAGAGATCGGCGCGGAAGCGTTCGTCGAAAACCTGTTTTTTGAGGTCGTGGTGAGTGGCCGCGACGATGCGTACGTCGGTTTCGATGGTACGGTCGCTGCCGACGGGGCGAATTTGCCGGTTCTCGAGCGCGCGCAAAAGTTTGGGCTGGAGCGACAGCGGCAGATCGCCGATTTCATCGAGGAAGAGTGTGCCTCCGCGTGCCGCTTCGAACGCACCTTTGCGGTCGAGCACGGCGCCGGTGAAGCCGCCTTTCACGTGGCCAAAGAGTTCACTTTCGACCAGCGATTCACTGAGGGCGCTGCAATTGACGCTGACGAACGGCCCGCTTTTACGGGTCGAGAGCCGGTGGATGGCTTGTGCCATGATGTCCTTGCCGGTTCCGCTTGGGCCGGTGAGCAATACCGGAAATTGCGCTTGCGCGATATAGGGAGTGCGTTCGAGCTGTGATTGCCAAATGGCGTTTTTGCTCGCCAACGGGAGCGATTCGCCTTCGGTGATTTTTTTAGCCGAAAACATCAACTCGGTTTGGCCGATGCGCACGCGGTCGCCGTCGTTCAACATGGCCTCCAAGACCCGCGCGCCGTTGATGAAGCTGCCATTGCGGCTGCGCAAGTCGCGCAATAAAAATCCGCCGGCTTTGCGCTCGACCCGGGCGTGGCGCCCCGAGGTGAAGCTGTCCTCGAGCACGATGTGGTTGCCGAATTCGCGCCCGAGGGTGAGGAAGTCGCCCACCTCGATCTGTTGACTGCGGTTGGTGTCCTTCCAGCTCAAGAATCCAGTTTGGCAGGGCATAGCGAGATCGAATGTTTGTGTGGTCATTGCAGTTCCTCCTGAACGACCACGTATCAAGTCTCGTACCACTGCCAACTCCACCCTCGTGCTCCAGGAGCAAATCACGGCGTCCGCGATTTCGGAATTTGTCCTTTGCTCTCGGACGGACTAAGATCGCCCTTATGAAAGTTAAATTCCTCAAAAGTGCGACCAAGCCCGCGGAGTACCCGCATCCTTACAAGCCAGAAGTGGCGATCGTCGGGCGCAGCAACGCTGGTAAATCCTCGTTCATCAATGCCCTGGTCGATCAGAAAATCGCCAAGGTCAGCGGCACACCCGGCAAAACCCGGCTGCTCAATTTTTTCGAACTGATGGACAAAGTCTATTTCGTCGATTGCCCCGGCTACGGATTCGCCAAAGGCAGTCTCGACGAAGCGTTGAGCTGGCGTGGAATGATCGAAGCCTATTTATCCGGGCGTGAGACTCTCAAAGGCGTGATCGTGATCATGGACATTCGCCGCGATTGGGATGACGAGGAAGTCTTGCTCAAGGACTGGTTGGTCCGGCACAAAACACCGTGGGTTCTGATTCTCAACAAAGCTGACAAATTTTCGCGTTCGGTGACCTTGCAGCGTAAAAAGGTGATCGAGAAGGAAACGGGCGGCGCGCCGGTATTCATCGTTTCTTCGAGCAAAAAGACCGGCTTTGACGATATCAAGAATGTCATATTCAAGGAGTGGAGCTGATGGCCGCGATTGGCGTCATTCCCGCGCGCTACGGTTCGACCCGTTTTCCGGGCAAGCCGCTCAAAAAAATTCTCGATAAGCCACTTTTGCAGTGGGTGATCGAGGGTGCCAAGAGCGCGCGCCAATTGAGCGAAATTTGGGTCGCCACCGATCATGTGGAAATTTTGCGTTTAGCGGAAAAGTGCGGGGTCAAAGCCATCATGACTCCAGCCGATTTGCCGACCGGCAGTGATCGGGTTTATGCGGCCGTTCGGGACAGCGCATTTGATGTGGTGGTCAATATTCAAGGTGATGAACCGCTGATTACGGGGGCGCTCCTCGATCAGTTGGTGGCTCCAATGTTGTCGGATTCGACCCTGGCAATGGCCACCTTGGGCCGGCGTCTAAAAGAGGGCGATTTGGAGAGCCGAAACACGGCTAAAATCGTTCTGAATAATCGCTCCGAAGCTCTCTATTTTAGCCGCCTGCCAATACCCCATTCCCGCGTTGACGCATCGGCCCACGGGGCGGTATGTCTAAAGCACATCGGGCTCTACGCATTCCGCAAATCTTTTCTCGCCGAGTTTTGCTCTCAACCTCCAACTCCTTTAGAATTGGCGGAAGGGCTTGAGCAATTGCGGGCGCTGTATTTGGGCGCGCGCATTCGAGTGGTCGAAGTCGATCACGAATCTTGGGGAGTGGACACGCCCGAGGATGTTGCAAAGATCGAGAGTTTATTACGCAGCCGCCGCTAGGTGGCGACTGGGGTGGAAGAAGACATGAAGAAAAGCACGGCTAAGAACCAATCGAAAAAAACTACCTTCAAGAGTCTGGTTAAAAAATCCGCCATCAACTCCACCAGCAAAGAAATGGTGCAGAAATATATTTTCGTGACCGGCGGAGTGGTGTCGAGCATCGGCAAAGGTTTAACGGCCGCGAGCTTGGGCACTTTGCTGGAAGCGCGTGGGCTCAAAGTGACCTTGATGAAGTGCGACCCGTACATCAACGTCGATCCCGGCACGATGTCGCCCTTGCAGCACGGTGAAGTGTACGTGACAGACGATGGTGCCGAGACGGACTTGGATTTGGGCCACTATGAGCGCTTTACGCATGTGAACGTGCGCCGGGCGAACTCCGTTACGGCGGGCCAAATTTATGAAACGGTGATTTCCAAAGAACGCCGTGGAGACTATCTTGGTGGAACGGTGCAGGTGATCCCGCATATCACCGATGAAATCAAATCGCGCATTTACGAAGCCGCTCAAGGGTCGGAAGTGTGCATCGTCGAAATCGGCGGTACGATCGGCGATATCGAAGGGTTGCCGTTTATTGAAGCCATTCGTCAAATGCGAGTCGATGTCGGCGTGGAAAATTCGGTGTTCGTGCACGTCACCTATGTGCCCTACATCGCCGCTGCCGGTGAGTTGAAGTCGAAGCCGACTCAGCACTCGGTAAAAGAGCTGATGCAGGTCGGGATTCAACCGGATTTTTTGATTTGCCGGAGCGAGCGCGAGATCAGCGCCGATTTGAAATCGAAGATTGGCTTGTTTTGCAGCGTGCGTCCCGGCAACGTGATCGCCGCGATGGATTCGAAATCGATTTACGAAGTTCCGATTTCGTTGTTGAACGAAGGCTTCGACGCCAAAGTCGTGGAGCGCTTAGGGCTCGACGGCGACCAGCCGAATATGGAAGGCTGGCGGCGCATGATTCAAACTTTAAAGGCTCCCGAACGGGAGATCTCGATCGGCATCGTCGGCAAGTACGTCGATCTCAAAGAGAGCTACAAATCTCTGCACGAAGCGATCGTTCACGGTGGTATCGCGAACAACGCGAAAGTGAATGTGGTCTACATCGATTCGGAAACGTTGAACGATTGCAACGTCGGCGAAGCCTTGAAGAGCGTCGATGGCGTGTTGGTTCCGGGCGGTTTCGGTGAGCGAGGGTCGGAAGGCAAAATTTCCGCCATTCGCTTTGCGCGCGAGAACCGCACTCCCTTCTTTGGCATTTGCTTTGGCATGCAATTGGCGGCGGTCGAATTCGCACGCAACGTGTGCGGAATCAAAGATGCGAGCAGCCGCGAGTTCGCCGGCGATAAAAAGTCTTCGCGCAATTTGGTGATCGACATAATGGAGGAGCAAAAGGGCGTCCGCGATATGGGCGGCACGATGCGCCTGGGTTCGTACCCATGCTCGATCGCCAAAGGTACGCGGACTTATGAAGCCTATGCGCAGTCGCTGATTCACGAGCGCCATCGCCATCGCTATGAGTTCAATAACAAGTTCAAGGCGTTGTTCGAAAAAAAGGGCCTGACCATGTCGGGAATTTGCGAAGATCGCGACTTGGTCGAGATCATCGAGATCACCGATCATCCGTGGTTCGTGGGTGTGCAATTCCATCCTGAGTTCAAATCCAAGCCCCTCGCTCCGCATCCGCTGTTCAAGCGGTTCGTAGCTGCGAGCTGGGAGCATAAGAAAAAAACCATGGATAAAGCGCTTTCCGCTCGTTCGCGTTCGAGCAGTGGAAGTCCACGCAAGATGGCGCGTGAAAAACGCGTTCAGGTGTAACAAGTGTCGACGGCAAATCACCCCGGCGCCAACGGCGCCTCTGATGTGGAAGAGGGCCGCCGGGTTCTCAAAATCGAAGCCCAAAGCATTTTGGACATCAGTGAGCGTTTGAACGGCGGTTTTAGCAAAGCCGCCGATTTGTTGTATGCGTGCACCGGTAAAGTCATTGTCACGGGCATCGGCAAATCCGGACAAATCGCGCGCAAAATGGCGAGCACTTTGAGCTCGACCGGAACGCCGGCGTTGTTCCTGCACCCGGCCGAGAGTTCGCATGGCGACATGGGCGTGATCTCCCAGGGTGACTTGGTGATCGCGTTTTCTTATGGCGGGGAGTCGCCGGAGTTTCTTCCGCTCTTGAATTTCATCACTCGCAAAGGCGTGCCTTTGATCGGCTTCACGGCACGCAATGAATCGGCGCTCGCCAAACATGCGACGGTCGTGCTGGATATCGCGGTGAAAGAGGAAGCTTGTCCCCTGGGACTGGCGCCGACTTCGAGTTCGACGGCTTCGTTGGCGTTGGCGGACGCATTGGCGATGGCCGTGCTCAAGCGCCGTGGCTTTCGCAAAGAGGATTTTGCCGAATTTCATCCCGGCGGTTCGCTCGGGCGCAAGCTCACGATGCGTGTGAAAGATGTCATGCATAAGGACGATGCTCTGCCGCTGGTGCATCCCGAAGACAGCATGACCCGCGTAATTTCGCTGATGACTTCAAAAGACGTGCGCGGCGTGGCCGGTGTGATCGACGCTGCGTCGTCCCTGATTGGCATCATCACGGATGGAGACATTCGCCGCCGCTTAGAGAAAAGTTCGAATCCGTTGACGGAAAAAGCCGCCGACGTGATGTCGAAAAATCCTAAAACCATCGATTGCAACGAGCTGGCCGAGAAAGCCGCGTTCTTGATGGAACAATTCCGCATCGATCGGCTTTTCGCCATCGACCGCACCGGCGCCAATGCACAAAAGCCCGTCGGGCTGATTCACTTTCAAGACCTGCTGCGTGCGGGGATTCGTTAGCCTTAGTCCACTGCGGTGGTTGGTCCCTAAATTGCTAATTTAAGGCCGTGATTCGAATTTTAGCTCCTATTCTCATTATTTTCGCTCTCCTGGCGCAGGTGCCGGCTTTTGCCGGCTTAAGTCTTTTACACGGCCCAGCCCTGCCCGCAAGCTACCGGCCGGCTTTGCGCATCGCAGATGAATCAGAGGCCGCACTAAGTGACCTCCAAACCATGGCGAGCCGGGTGCAAGCACTGGGTGATGAAAACACGGTCTTTATCGCGATCGGCGCCTCACCCTTGGCTATCGCGGCTGGAATTGAGGCAGCGGCGGGGCGAGTCGTGAATCTGCCACTTTCAAGTGTGCGTACGTTGCGAATGGAGGAGTTCGCCGTTGCGGGCGGGAACTTTCTCTTCCTCTACCTCGACTATTTTTTAGCGAAACACTTGAGTGCCGAGCGTTTCGTGCTCTTTGACTATGCCCAAAGTGGAGAGTCGATGCAGAGTACACGCGGTTTGTTGAGTGCCTACTTCGCGCTCCACGGAATCGAGCGCTCGCGCTTGCAGTTTGTTGCTTTGGCTTATGAAAATCGGCGTGCCCTGCGCAGCTCGGCCGATCTGGTTTTGCAAATGCCTAAAGACCTGGGGGCCGCGGTTGCAGGTCGCCACTTTCAATACCTGCGCCGCTATTCCAAAGTCACACTTGGACAATGGCAGAAGTGGTTGAAAAGCCGGACACCCGGCGATCCGGTGACTTTCCGAATGAACGTTGCTGCCGAGCTCCAGAATACGAAATCAGCCGAGGGCGAGGCGAAGTATGCCGAAGCGGTCGAGCTATTCCATAGGCGCGCGCCTCTTAAGAATAAGTGGCAGAGGTTTTGTGAAGCGGCGCTCAAGTCCGTCCACTGAAAATTTGCCTGAGTTTTAGAATCTTTTTTCCCACTGCAAAACCACTTTGCCGACTTCGTGTTGGTCTTCCGACGGCGCCCAAGAGGCGGTCAGCACCCAGCGTTTCGACACGCGCTTGCGAACTTCCAAGCTGGCATTTTGATCCCAACTGGTACCGACTCCGGCGGTCGCACCGCCGCCGAGCGCGACGGTCGCGGTGTAGACTTTGGTGACGGCGTTGTATGAAAAACTGCGGATGGGTGTCGTTGCGAATGCCCATAGACCGAAAAGCCCAATCGCACGATCGGCCATGGCCGCTTGTACTCCACCCACAGTTTCGGCGTCGCCGGAAACGAGCTGATCGTTGGTCCGATCATAGAGTAAAACTGAAATTATGTCGGCGCGTTCAAGGTAGGGATCACTGCTCAGATTAATTTGCGGCACTTTGGTGGTGCCTCCAACATGAATCATCACCTTGTAATCCGTCTGCTCGATATGAAAATCACCGGCGATGGGGAATTCGCCATCATCCAATTCCGCAAGGTCGAGGCGAAAGGCATCGACAAAAAGAATGCGGTGCAAGTAATTGACCTTAAACGGTTCAAGCCGGATCGAGCCCTGCATCGCATCGGCCGTGGGCCGGTGCAGCTCGAGCGTCACAGGTATTAGGGGTTCGGCAAGTTTCGACAGAAGTTGAATGGAACCCGGCGCCGCTGTGGCCGCGTTCAAATGCACATAGAGTTTGAAACCCTTGGGGTTCGGTGGTTGTGGTGGCTGCATTTGAATGCGCGCATCACGTCCGGCTTTGGGAATGCCGTAGATCGGATCGAACGGCGGCATTTCAAGCCGTAGTTTTTGAATTTTTAAATTCACATCGACATCGGCGCGCCGCAGGTCGAGCGCCGCCGTGAATTTCATGTCGGTGGTGAGATCGACTTTTTGATTCTTTGAACTAAGATCGACTTTGAAAGCGGAAGCCAGTGTGAACTGCGTGTTCTTGTCGACGACCTTCATAGCAATGGGTCCGCGGGCGGTAAAAGTCATCGTGCCATCGAGTGCGCTTAACGGCGCCGGGATCAAGATGTTCTTGGCATCGAGAAACTGGCGCAGCCCTTGAAAGCTATGCACGACGATCTGCGAGTCCACTGCGGGCTCGTACAACCAGACTTTTTTATCATTGAAAATCTTGAGCGTGGCGCCCACATCGGCTGAAAATAATTTATTGCTCACACTCTCGAGCGAGAATGCCGCTTCGAGCAGGGGTAAGCGGGCTTTATTCGGCTCCATAAAGTTTTTAAGCCAAGCTTGACCCTTGAGTTCGGCGCGCAGCTCTTCGGGGACACGGCACTGGCATGATTTTTCGATCGGCTTTTGCATGTTCTTGTCGATAAAGAACAAAGCGAGCGGTGCGCGGACATGAAATGTGGAAGGCGAAGCGCTCCATTCTTGGCCCGGCGTGAGTGGCAAGTGGAAGCGGGCTTCGAGCTTCCGCACCCGCACAAGTGGGCCGGGGATGCCGTCGACCGAAGTCGTGAGTGCGACTGCGACTTCCTTGGCATTGATCTGGCCATGGATCACCGGCTTTGCCGTAAGCCATTGCTTCCCGCTCTTAAAGCGGACTTCCGGCTTGGAGTTGAACTGGAGTTCACCATTGCCGTAGATCGCCATTAGCGGCAGGTTGAGTGAGAGTTTCGGTCCCTTGAGCGTCAGCTTCGCCTCGAGAAAGGGTTCTACAGATTCGAAACGATCCAATTCCGCGCGTCCCTGCAGCCGCAGTTCGTGGACCATGGCTGACAGTTCCTGGGCCGAGGCGGTGAACTCCACAGTGGGTTTCTGCGGATCGGTTTTCAGCAAGTGAACGCCGGCAAGAATGGGTTTAGGGCTGGAAGTGAAAGCTTGAATCTCATCTATGTTGATGTCGACCCGCTCGACTACGGTCATTTGGCGGGCCTGCTTCAAATAGTCGAACGCGATTTGGATCTGATCGAATAGGTTCTGCTCCTTCACCGGTTCCACGGCCGGGCCGGCGTGATAGACGAGAGGTTTGCGGGCTTGCAGCGCGAAATCATGAATTTTGAAGCTGGGACGCGGTGAGAGGAGGACCAAAATGGCTAAATCGATTTTGTCGAATTCTGCCGTAACGGACGGCGCTTCCTTTTTGAGTTTGAGATTTGCCGTGTGCCACGAGATCTCAAAGCTCAAACCCTCGCCGCGTTTGAGGTTGAAGTCCATTTCTTGCCATTCGACTTTGAGGTCAGCCGGAAGGAAGTGTTTTTCGGCAAAGTGCCATGCGCTCAAAGGCTCGAGAACGATCCACAGCACACCAGCCAAAATTAACGTTGTAGCCAATGACAAAAGCGCAAGCAGAATGATCAGGACTCGTTTCACGATACGCATCTTAAAATTCCTGCCCAAAGCTTAGAAAGTAAACCCACTCTTGCCGGTATCCGACGGTGGTGGGGTCGCCGCCCCAGATGCGCCCGCGCGCGGCCGAGGCGCGCAAGGTTCCGAATGGAGAAGCCCAGCGCAGCCCGAAACCGGAAGAACTGTACACCGGCTTATTCAAAGTGTAGCGGCGATCGCCGAGGCGGGCATAGTCCCAAAGTAAAAAGGGTTCGAGATGCCAAGGCAATTCTTCGATGAGCCGCACCTCGAAGCCGCCGTGCAAGGCCGTTAAGTACCCGAGGCCGTGATTGTTCAAGCTCTCACGTGCGAAGCCCCGCAGATTTTCATCGCCGCCGAAAAATACGCGGTAGTCGAGAGGCAGCGTGTGCTGGGCATCGACGGCCGTCAGCTGTTTGGAGTCTACCGCCACCGCTTCAATACGGGTGGCGAAGACGAACAGTGGCGGCGAAAAGTGTCCGACATTCCAGAGATGTTTGAATTCCAAGCCGTAGCGATCGACATTGACCTGAGAACCAATGCCTTTGCGCTGTCCTTTGTAGCGGAACAAACCCGTCCAGCCTTCGAATTGATCACGCGTGAAGGCTTCGTAGGCGTGACTCATGGCTGCCACGGATCCTTGCCATGAGAGATACTTCGCATCGGGCGGGCCAGCTCCGCGCAAGACTTTTTCATAGTTCAAGGTGGGGCCGGCGCGGCCTTGCAAGCGGATTTTGGCGAGATCAAAATCGCGGCCCAAGTCGGCGCCGACTTCCAGTTTATTCGTTTCATAGGCCCGCTCTTTCCTGTGCTCGAGCAAAAAGCGCGGACCCAAGTAGGAGCGTTGCGATCCCGGCACGACGTAGAGTTCGGACCCGGCGGTGAAGCTCTGCCGAATGTTCGAACCATGAATGGAAGCGGTGAAATTCGAGGCGCGGTCGTCGAGCCGGGCATTTTTAAACCACACGTCGGCAAACGGAAATTCCTCGGTCGAAGCCCCTAAACCAAAACGCACGAGCCGCGATTTGCCGATGCCGGTGAAAAGATGCAGATTCACTTTGTCGTCCGTGCAGCGGGTGGTGAAGTAAGCGCTTTGAAAAAGGCCTTGCGACAAAAGCCGGGAGACCGTGATTTGAGTTTCGACGACGTCGTAGGCATCACCGGCGGAAAAGGCTTCAAAACGGCGCATGGCCGCAGGGTTTAAGCCCTCAAGCCCCGTGCGCTCAACCGCCGCGATCACTCCTTTTTGCCCGGGTTCGACGGCGGCGGACATCGTGGCATTCCAGACTTGCGCGCTGGTTTCTACCTTTGGGCAGGCGTAGCCTTTGCGCCGCAGGGCGAGCTCGGCCCACGCCGTGACTTCGTCGAGCTTGGCTGGATCGAGCGCGTGGCCGATGACTTTGCGTTTTTTCCCCGGTTGAATCAGGCCATTGGCGCCAGTGACTATTAAGTGTTCAGTCCTTTTGAGCGGACCCGCCCAAACGTTCAATCGGTCGCCGGCGCGTTCAAAGCGGGCGTTCAAAAAGCCTTTGTTTTGCAAAATCGTATTGAGTTCATACTGGGCTTGTGGGAGCGGAACTTCGTGCCAAGCGTCGCTCTCTTGGCTTCCGCAAATCAATACCTTTTCATTGCGCGCGAGCTTGAGATGGCCATCCTTCAGAATCACGTGCGGGCAAAGTTCGCTTTCGGCGCTCGCAAGCTGTATCCAGGCTAAAAGCAAAATAAGAATTGAGTTCACAGCACCCTTTTACGTGGCGTAGCGGGACTGTTCAAGGCTTCGCCTTTGCATTCAGTTTTCCGTTTGGCAAAATTAGGTTTGCCGGGAGGCGGAGTGCAAACCTTAAGTTCAATTTTTCCCCGAAAGTTACAGACCTTGGCAATATTACCCATCAACAAGCATTGGAATTGGGCCGGCCTCAAGGCTCGTCTCACGCGCTTCGCCGCTCGGGCCAAATGCGCAAGCGGTGGCTCAATTGACGGGCGCATTCGGCGAGCAAGCCGGCGCCGTCGTACAAATGGTCGTCGACAATTCCAAAGAGAATTCACAGCTTTTGAGTTTTGAATTCACCAACAAAGTACCGCTCGAGAAGCCGCGAGCCGTTAGACCTCGAGCGGGCGGCTAAGTTCGTCGAGCGTGAGAGCGAAGGCGGGAATAAAGCGTTCGACGAAGCGTGCGACTTCGGGGCGTTCACAGAGCGCCTTCACTTTCACTTCGATGCTGCGTTTGGCGCGGCTGAACTCGTGATTGCCAGCGGATTCTTCTTCTAAACATTTGATGTAGGCACAAAGAGTGTCGGCGGCTTTGATCAAGGCCCGGGCTTCGCTTTCACTTTCAGAGATCGACAAAATATTTTGATACTCGGGGCGCAAGTCCTCGGGCAGCAGTTTAAGGAGTTGGCTGACGGCATGTCCTTCGATGGCTTGATAAGCTTCACGGATTTCGCCGTTGAAGTATTTGACCGGAGTGGGCATGTCGCCGGTGAGGACTTCGGTGGCGTCGTGAAAGATGGCGAGCAGGGCGACGCGCTCGGGATTCACTTGTCCGCCAAAATCCTTGTTCTGGATCAGGGCCAGGGCGTGCGCGATCACGGCGACTTGCAGGCTGTGCTCCTGCACGTTTTCACGCTGCGTGCAGCGCATGAGGCTCCAGCGGTCGATCAGCTTCATACGGGAAATGTAGGCGAAAAATGGCGAGATATTGGATTCATTCATAGCGCGGAAGCCTAGCCTGGGTGCCTTTTCCTGTCACTCTGAGTTCGTCAACTCCATCCTATTATCAATGAGTTGGGCACCTAAAATGCAGTTTTCAGTTGGCCGAGGTGGCCCACAGTGCGTTTTTGGTTGGCTCTTACGCTTCTAATTGCGATTCCGTTGTCGCCGGGAACTTTGCGGATTCCGGATGAGGCACGATTTTGGGCCGAAAGTGGCCTGGATGAGGCCTTCGTGCGCCGGCTGATCAACGATCAGGTTTGTGCCTCCACACCACTCTATTCTCAGGCCTGTGCCGCAGCTTTGCCCGAGGCCGGAGGGAATTACGCGTCCGCGGTTGCCAGAATTGCGGCGCAGGCGCGGAACCTTGCGCCCGAGGCCGCCTACGGCCGGGTTGTCGATCGACTGGTCAAAGAATTCGATCCGCACGCGCGCTTCTTGCCGACCGCTCAGGCCGATTCTGAACACTCACTCGCGGAGACGGACTACGCAGGTATTGGAATCTTGAACTCAACCACCGGTGCGGGGCTTTTCGTACGCCAAGTTTTTTCTGGCTCGCCTGCCGAGGCCGCGGATCTGCGCCCGGGCGATCGCATTGTCGGCATCGATGGTCTTGCGGCTGGCGACGGCGCGCGCTTGGCAGGCCCAGTGGGCAGTCGGTTCCGGCTCGACATCGAACGCAACGGACGATTGCTGGAGAAAAAAATCCAGATCGCAACGGTCGTACGGCGTTTTGTCGAAGCCCGCGTTTTACAGGAGCACGGCCGGCGCACGGGCTATGTGCGGCTCACCCGGTTCGTACACGGGGTTTGTGAAATGGTGCGCGCGCGCCTGCTCGAGATGCGCGCGACCGATGGATGGATTCTCGATTTGCGTGGCAACCCCGGCGGATTGATGGACGAAGCCAAATGTTTGGCTGGACATCTGATCGGCGGAGTCGCACGCGTCGTCGGTGAGCGCGCGCTCAGGTTGCCGTTGCCCGCACCGCTCGGGCTGCAAGTGGCGGGTGACGATGCCGAGATCGAGTGGGAAATGAGTTGGAACGGCGGCGAACTGCGCTCCAAACCGTTGGTGGTGCTGATCGATCAAAATTCTGCCTCGAGCGCCGAGATCGTGGCGGCGGCTGTGCAAGATTACGGACGCGCATTGATTGTCGGCGAACGTAGCTTCGGCAAGGGGAGCGCGCAAGTCGCCGAGGCCTTAGCGGATAGGCCCGGGCTGACCGTGGTGCACACGGTTTCGACCTTCTATCGCCCTTCGGGTCCGGGGTTGCAGCGTCGGGGTGTCACGCCCGATATCGAAGCTGCCGCGGCTCCGGGCGCCGGCACGCTCGAACGTCGGGTGGCGCGCGAAGGAGAAATTTTTCGCCGAGCATTGCCCGCGCAACCCGCTTCTCTTGTATTCGAAGTCGCGCGCGGATTTGCGCGGCCGATTCGTGCCTGCATCGCTCGCCGTTTGCGTGATCCGGCGCGTTGGCGCAACTCCAGCGCCGACAACCAACTCAATGGCGCGATCGCCGCCTTCCTCTGCCAATCGGAAACTTAGTTAGCGCAACATAAGGTTTGCGACCAAAGACCTGAATCAGAAAACCTCGAATATACAAATATATGGATTGCTCCTAAGATTTTAAGAGTCAGCGGAGACAACTATCAACATGACGAAAACAATTTGGATCTTCTTGGCTCTGCTGCTTAGCGCGCAAGCCTTCGCCGAAGACATCGAAGTTCCGGAAGAGGAACTCGCGCGCGAATCGACGCTGCCCGTGTTCAACCGGCGTCGCGCGGTGCTCAACCGCAATGTGTTGACTGCGGAGCGTATCGAAGTGGGCCTGGGCGCGGGCATGGAAGCCAACGAGCCCTATTACAACGACTACATGATGGCGCTGCAGGGCACTTACAACTACAACGAGACGCAGGCACTCAATATTACAGGTTTATATTGGGCTCCTGGACTGTCGAGTTACGGCAATCAGCTCAAGGCGGGGCGCAAGCATTCGCCGGCGCAGCCGAACGACTTTGCGGCCTTCGACGCTTCAAAGGCACCGCATCCGGCCTGGGGATTGTTCGCCAATTACGAATACATCGCCTACTACGGCAAGATTTCGGTGACTAAACAAAACGTCATGAATTTGAATTTGTTCGGCATCTTTGGTTTGGGTTACATAAATATGGGCGCGGCCAGTACCTTTGGCTTCAATGTCGGAGTCGGGCAGAATTTTTTCTTCACCAAGAACGTCGGATTTCGTTTTGATTTGCGCTGGCTGATCTTCCAGGGCCCCGATCCGACCAGCAAGGCTTTGGATCCGAATCAGGCCGCGCCGTCAGCGAATGCGTTCTCCAATCGCATCTTCTACAACAGCCAGCTCGGACTTGCGTTGGTCTACATTCTCTGACCGTGGTCTAGGTCCACACGAATAAATATTCAATTTCTATAGTGGTTTCAGTATTCTCTTAAATAGGGAATCTTCAACTTGGGGTCACTACGCTTGATTTATCATCTTAGGATCGCACTCATCGCCGTGATGTTGGCGCTCTCGCCGCGAGTGTTGGCGCAGAGTTTGCCGGGCAGCGAGCTGCCGGAAAGCACCGGACCCGCTGCGAGTTCTGAACCGAGCGGCAACTCCGGCTCCGATATTGAAGCCGAAGATATATATGACAAGGCGGATTCAGCCCCTGATAAAAAATCCGCGCCACGTGAGCGCGGTGAAAAAGTTCAGCCCGAGGCGCAGAATCTTTCCGATCTCGCCAAGCTCGCTCCGTTTTCCGACATAGCCGTCATCCAACGGCGCTTTCTGCCCAAGACTGGACGCTTTGAAGCGACGGCCACCGGCTTCACCAATTTGAACAACCCGTTCTATTCGGCGTACGGCGTAGGCTTGGCTTTCGCTTACTATTTGCAAGAGAAGTACGCGGTCGGACTGCTTGGCCAATTCGCCACTACAGCCGCGCGCCAAGTGACGACGGACCTCGAGAAGAAGCGTGGGATCAGCACCTCGAACCTGGTGACGGCGCGTGGATTTTTCGGTGCCAACTTAAAGTGGAATCCCATCTACGGCAAAATTACCTGGCTCAATAAAACCATCGTTCCGTTCGACCTCAACTTCGATTTGGGATTGGGCATGACCCAGACGACGTCGAATCAGAGTGAGCCCACGCTGCACTTAGGTACGGCGCAAGTTTTTGCCTATAGCAAAGCGATGGCCTTCCGCTGGGATCTCGGCATCAACACCTACCAGGCCACTGTGACCGACGATTTGGGTAAGACCACTAAACTCACTCAGTACGATCTGTTCTTGGGTATCGGTGTCAGCTTTTATTTCCCGGAGGCGACGTACCGATGAAGCGTCTAGCCGTACTCCTGATGGGCATCGTTTTATTCCCGGCGGGCGCGACCCAAAGCCAGCGTCGTTCGCAACAACTCGCGCAACCCAGGCAGAGCCAGGGCCGGCCGGCTGCACGCAATCCGCGTCCGCCCACCGCCGCTGCGGGCGACCGCGATTTGGCCGATGCATTGACGCTCGCCAAGTCGGGTAAATATGCCGAGGCATCGCAGCGCTTGTTCCGCCTCAGCTACTCGCCGGCGTTTGCGGCGAAACGAATGCAGATCAAATATATTCTCGGTCTAACCCTGCACCAGATGAAGCTGAATCAGGTCGCCGCCTTCCAGTTTATCGGCGTAGTCAAGCAAGGCAGCAACAGCTACATCAAGCAGTCGCTTGAGAAACTCTCGCTGGCTGCGGACGCCCTCGGTGATGATACGCTTTTGAACTACGCGATTTCGCGCGTGAACGTCGACGAGTTTCCGCGTGTTCATCGCGACATGCTGCACTTCCGCATTGGTGAATTTCAAATGCGCAACAAGCAGTATGACGAAGCCGCGCGCAGCTTTGCCCGCGTGACCCCCAGTCACGCTCTGTATCCCTCGGCCAAATATCAAGAGGGCTTAGCCTACGCCGAAGCCAGCCAGCCCGACCGGGCACTGACGTCGTTCGAAGAGTTGATTCAAGCGCGCCGAGGAGCGGGCGTGACGGACAAAGCCCGCGTCGATGGACAAATGGGCAAAGCGCGCGTGCTTTATCAGAAGCACGCTTGGGACGAGACCATCGAAGCGTACCGGCAAATTCCACGCGATTCCGAATTTTGGCATGATACGATTTTTGAATCGAGCTGGGCGATGCTGCGTTCGGGCCGTTTTCGTTCGGCCATGTCGAACTTCCACTCCTTGCACTCCGCCTTTTACGAAGACACGTACCTGCCCGAATCGTTACTGCTGCGCTCGATCGTCTATTTATATATTTGTAAATATGACGAGATGGACAAGACGTTGGACCTGTTCAGTCTAATTTACAAACCGGTGTACAAGAGCATCGACGCGACCCTGGCGAGCGTGAACAGCTCCGAGCGCTACTTCGTCATGATGAATGAAATGATGAAGCTAGTGAACAAAGAGAACGTCAAAAAAGAAGCCACGCCACTGCCGT
>JAYWAE010000004.1:0-2982 GCA_043782715.1 Pseudobdellovibrionaceae bacterium
AAACCGCGCCGGCCAGGCCACCCGTGAGTAAGATCATCAACGACTCAGATAGAAAGGCGAGCAGTACCACGCCGGTGGAAAATCCGAGCGCGCGATACAGACCAATTTCGCGAGTACGCACTTGAATTCCGACGAGCATCATATTCATCACGCCGACTGATCCAGCCATGAGTGCGAGTAGGCCAATGATCGCACCAGCTTGAATGAAAATCCGGTAGTCTTTGCGAGTGGCCTCAAACATCTGACGAGGGTTGAAGATTTCGAATCGGTCGCCATAGCGCTCATGTAAAACCTCGCTCGTGCGCTGTTCAAATAAATCGAGATTCCCATAGGAAGAAAATCCCAGGATGACGGCCGAAGTACGACGCGATTGAATCAAATCTTCAAACATCCGGCGCGGCAGCCAGATGAGTCCGCGTTCGTTGGGATCGAACGTCGCTTTGGCCACGCCGATCACTTGCACGGGAAAGGATCGGCCTTCGAGATTGACACTGAGTTCGGCCGAGAGCGGATTCAGAAGCTTGAGTTTGTTGACGGCAGCGGTGCTGAGTACCACGTTTTTGGAAGCCATACTTTGATCCCAGTCGCTGAGAAATTGCCCTTGCATCACTTCGACCGGGCGCGCCTGCGTATAGTCGGCAGACGTTTGTACGGCTTGCAGTTCCGTTGAATTTGCTCCGATTACGATATTGATTCCGGCCTGAGCGTCGGGTGCTATGTAGCGCGTCGACGAAATTGAACGCAGAGCCGTGAAATCCGATTCACTTAGGGACATTTGCGGGCTGCGCAGGCGAATCATCAAGTTGGGTCCGCCACTGCGCGCGATTAGTTCTTCGATAAACGCATCGACATTGGCGTTGACGGTGAACACCGCGCCGATTGCCATCGAGCCGAGAATCACGGTAAGAACAGAAAAAAGATTGCGCTTGCCGTTGGCAAAAAAGTTGCGCCGGGCGAGACCCAAGGTGCGAAAAAAATGCGTGAAGTTCACGCTCTTATTGTAGCCCAGGCCGAGCGGGAAGCAAACCAAGGCCAGGGCCCGACTCGACGATCTTCAGCAGGCGGCCCAGACTCTGCGTTTCGTCCAGGTCTAAACATCCAGATTCTTCTTGGTGAGAAATAACAAAATTCACCTTTGTATGCGGCGGCCCTAAAATTGAAGCAGGTATGCTGGACAGTCGATTTGCCATCGCTTTGCTTTGCGGGCTGGGATTTCTCATTCCACCTTCGTCGGCGCGCACACTGACTCTCTCCGAGTTGGCGCAGGCGCTCCTACGCAAAAATCCAGATCTAATTTCTCGCCGGACGGCAGTAGAGGAGGCGCAAACTGAACAGAAAGGCGTCGGCCGGCTCAACACGCCAAGTTTAACCGCCAACACCCTATACACCGGCATTCACAACGAAGACCAATCATTGCCGGCCAAGACCGATCAGAAGCAGATGCAACTCGACGCCGCTGTTACCGGCCGGTTGTATCGCTGGGGATTGGGTTACTCACTGTCGTACGCCTACGCAAATCAAAAACAAGATCCATTTCTAACTTTTCCAAGTGTGCAAAAGGACGGGGAGACGGTGACTCTCGGGGTCGAATACGATCTCTTCCGCGACGCGGGCTTTCGCGTTGGTGCATTGCCCGTAACGCTGGCGGCACAAAAAGTGAAAGCCGCCACTGTTGAGCAGCGTGCGACTATACAAAATCTTTCGTTCGATTTGGTTGGACGGTACTTGCGAGTCTGGGCCACGCAGGCCCAAATCGATTCGGCGAAAGCTATATTGCTCGAGGCCGAAGATTTAAAAAAGCACTACAAAGCCCTGTTCGATGAGGGCCGGGTTTCGAAAGTCGAATACCTGAGTTCTGAAGTCCAGGTCGCGACTTTGCACTCGGCGGTGCAAGCCTTGAATTCACTGCACAAACAGCAAATGCGCGAGCTACTGGCATTCAGTGGCGCGGCAGATGACGCAAAAAGCGAGGACATGGCGGTTGAGCCGTTGCCCGTGGACTACATTACGGCTGAGAAAGTTGACGGCTTGCGCGCTTCAGCGGAACGCCGAGGCAATGGAGATGTTCTCGCTCTGGAAGCCGAGCGCCGGGTTTTTGAGACGGAAGTAGAAGACTTGGCCAACAAAGCCCTACCGAGCGTCAAACTCGTGGGCGGCAAAAGCTGGGTTAAAAACGTTCCCAATGAAAGCGTGCTTTCTGAATCCGACGTGCGCAGTGACCGCTGGTTTGTTGGAGTCAAACTCGCGATGCCGCTCGATGGATTGGGCCCACGCACCGACGTCGCGGCCAAGCGTGTCGAGGCGGGCGGAGTCGCGGCCAAGCAAAAAGCTTTGAGTGAAAGCATAGACACGCGCGTACACGGGCTGTTCTTGGAACTGACCGCGCTCGACGAGCAACTTAAAACCACGCAAGAACTTGAACGGCTCAACAATGAACGCTTTCAGGCCACCTTGCCGCTGCTCGAACGAATGTCGACCGCGCGGCTCGACATTTTTGATTTTCAAAACCAATTGCGCGAGGAGCGGGCTCGCATCGCCGAAATTCAGTCGGCCATCCTGCGCGCGCGCGCCGAAATTCTTTACCTGAATGGGACCTTGCAGCTGCGCTAGGCGTTATCCGGGCGGTAGATGAGGCTGTTGCTTTTTGGATCAACAACGCCGGCAATATCAGCAAGAGTTACGAAGGTGACCGTAGCCGAATCCGCGATTTTATTCCCTTTCACAGAATGGCGCCGCCGGGGTTGTTTCTAGACTTTATGTCGTCGAAGCCAACTTCGTAAAATCCCCGATCTTATATCCGCATCCTGACCCAATTTTAAGCACGCGTGCCGTTTCGTCGAGCATGAGATTCTGAGTCATCATAGTCACCAGCAAAGGCCGGCTTGCGCGATCGTACCTGAACAAAAAGCTAGTGCGGAATTTCTTTCATCGCGGTGAGTAAACTTTAGTCGTTTACTCCTCTGCGCCGGACTACGTCGTCCA
>JAYWAE010000005.1:0-7856 GCA_043782715.1 Pseudobdellovibrionaceae bacterium
TGCCCGGTCGAGCGAATAGGACTTGGCACCGTAGCTCGCCGGGAAGTTTTCGCGGCCGAGAAAGAAAATGTAACTATCGGGAGCTTTGCCGGCTTTCACGTTCTCGGCAAAGCGATCGACCGCTTCACCAACCAAAGCTTCGGCTTCATCACTGCAGGTCAGCGAGTAGGCGCGCACATGCGGAATGCCACTCACCATGGAGTAGTAGCACAGCGCCTGGTGGGAAGCGCCGTCGGCGGCGTCTTGAAAACCGACGTGGGAAAAAATACCGATGATTGGAGCTTGCGAAAGTGAAGCCATCGTCAACGGCAGCGCACCTTTGGTCACGCCAAACTGCGCGAAGGTGTCGACCACAGGGATAAAACCCAGCTTCGAAGCGCCGGCCGCCATGCTGACCATGTTACTCTCGGCCACGCCGATGTCTTGCGTGCTGCCTGGGAAGGCCTTTTGGAAGTCCGCCATACCCGTGGAACCGGGAAGATCCGCGGAGATCGAAATGACCGGCAAACCCTCTTGGCGTTTTTTGATCAGCGCTTTACTGACGCCGACTTGCACTTTTTGTTCGGGGACACCCGGTTTGTCGCCGCTGGATTTTTTTGCCGCCGCTTGGGCTTCGAGTTCTTCGGCCCATTGCAAAAATACGCCAGGCACGGTGCCGCCGCGATAAATTTCGGACAAGAAGGCTTTTAGTTCGGATGGATGTTTAAGCGGAAAACCGTGGCCGCCACTGGAAGAGTCCGCAGTTTTTTTAACTCCGAATCCTTTCACCGTGCGGGCATGGATCGCAATCGGACGGCGCGGGTTTTCACGGGCACGCTGGATCGCCGACTCGATTGTCGTCGTGCAAATTTGCAAATCATGGCCTTCATGCAAGTCGACGACTTCCCAGCCGAGTGTCGAGAGCGATGCGAAGGTCGGAGTCATCGCGTAACTGTCTTTGTCGATGCGGCCAGTGAGTTTGGTGTTGTTGTCGCTGATGATCAAAACGTACGCACCCATTTTGCCATTGGCCGCAAGGCCCGGAATCGCGGCCAAGGCTTCGCGGGCCTCGCCTTCCATGCAAGCGCCGTCGGTGATGGCGGTGATGGTCACACGTTTGGTTCCGGACAAAGCATCGGCAAAGGCCAAGCCTTGCGACTGCGGAATGGCCGATCCCAGCGGACCGTTCGACAGCAGGACGCCTTCAGGGAAGAGATGCGATTCGCCGTGGCCGGTAAGCCGGCTTTCAATCGAGCGGAATTTTTTGAGGTCATTGAACGTCATGCCGTCGAAGGCGTAATTGGCCTTCAGCGCGTACAGTCCATTTTCGCAGTGGCCGCCGTCGTTGACGAACGAGAACAATTCGAACCAAGGTTTCTTCGCCTTTTTGGACTCATTGAACATCAAACCATGCGTGGCCGACATGAGTTCAGCAAACGCAGACGGTCCGCCCCAGTGCGAGGCCGCTCCACCCATCACGGCGTTCATATCCATTAGCGCGACCAAAGCCCTAGTGGCTGTGGGGTCGCCAACTGGTACGGTCTCTCCTGACGCGAGTTTGACGGGAGTTGAGAATTGCGGATCTTGCTGCGGGGTCGGCGCAAGACTCGACGGCTTATTCAACGGTTGTATGGTTTCCACCGGAGTTTTCTAACTTGGCATTAGACTTTGCGTCAATAGAATCCCCTTGAGCGCGCGTCAATGAGACCTCTAAACTGGGACATGTCTGTAAAAAGCGAATTCGAATCCGTAGAAAAATCTGGCCCGATCAAAGCCGAGCTTCACCGTCACCTCGAACTGTGCATGCGCCCCGAGACCATATGGGAGCTCGCACCGCAGTTTGGAATCCCGCTGAAATCGCAGCAGGACTTTCAAGATCGATTTATGATTTTGGAGCCGATGAAGGACTTGGGCACGGTGCTGAATAAGTTTCTCGATACGCAAAGACTGCTCGCGCGCCCGGACATCATTGAGCGCGTTGCCTATGAAGCCTGCATCGATGCGTATGTGAACGAGGGCATTCGCATTCTCGAGCTGCGCTACGCGCCTACTTTCATTCAGCAGGGCCATCGGCTCAGCTTCGAAGATATTCACGAAGCCATCGTAGCCGGCGTTTCGCGGGCCGAAATCGAATACCCGATCGCGGTCGGTTTGATCTGCATCATCCAGCGCATTATTCCGGTAGCCGCGGCCGCCAAAGTCACCGACTTCGCCATTGCCAACAAGGACACGTTTGTCGGTCTCGATCTGGCCGACAACGAAGAGGGTTTTGATTCCAAGCCCTTCGCACCCATGTTTCTGAAAGCTAAAAAAGCCGGCCTCGGCATCACCATTCACAGCGGCGAAGCTCCGCACCCGAAATCGCCCAAGTGGGTGATGGATGCAATCGACGTGCTGGGTGCCGAGCGCATTGGCCACGGCGTGCAGATCTATCGCGATGAAGCGGTGATGGAGGCGGTGCGCGATCGCAAAATCGTATTGGAACTCTGCCCGACCAGCAACATGCTGACCAACGCGATTCCGAATCTACGCGAGCATCCGCTTAAAAAGCTGACCGACTTCGGAATTTTGACCACCATCAACACGGACGACCCGGGCATTTTCAACACCAACATGAACCGCGAATATCGCATCGCCCGCGAGATGATCGGAATGACGCCGGAAGACCTCGAAAAGCTTGCGCAGACCGCTGCCGAACGCAGCTTTATTCCGCTCGCGAAGCGTAAAAAGGTTTGGCCAAAAAATTTAGGCTAAGTTCGATTAGGATTCTTCATGATTTTTAAAATCCACTGCGGTCATGACTTTGGAGTGCACCCAAATGGGAGTTTTGGCCGTCCCTCGGCACCTACTTAGATCTCAGAAACAATTGGCATCAGTGCGGGCTTGAATGGGCTTATTTGGGTGCACTTTGAATTGATGGGAACATGCTACTTGTTGTATTCCGCATTTGGGCAATGGCGCCGCGTTCGGTGTGGACGCTTTTGTTTACTTTTAAAGTGCCCGTCACGCCCGTACCCTACGACCAGAAGACTAGTTCTCCAATCGCCCGGCGCGAATCTTGACTACGTGCTGAGCCAAGGCATTTAGGTCGTCCTTGTCGTGTGTGATGAGAAGGGTCGGAATAGCCAGTCGGTCGATAACTTTGCGTACGACAGCTCGCGCCTCCGCCCGCAACTCACTGTCGAGTGCTGAAAACGGCTCATCGAGAAATAAAAATCGCGGCTGTGCGATCACGGCGCGCGCCAGGGCCACCCTTTGCGCTTCACCACCGGAGAGCACTGCGGCTTTCCTGTGCAGGCAACTTTGCAATTGCAGGTCTAAGATCAGCTCGCTCATCCGGCGACTTACTTCAGCGGGGTCCATGCGACGGGCGCGTGCGGCGAAAAAAATATTCTCTTCGGCCGTCATATGTGGAAACAACTCCAAGGATTGGAAGACGACTCCCAGCCTGCGCTCGGGCGGAGCGAGCTCGGCCAAATCCGTGTCTGCGAACTTCCATTCCAGGCCCGGGCACGGTTCCAGGCCGATCAACAGCCGGAACACCGTTGTCTTGCCCGAACCCGACGGCCCGCTCAGCGCCGTGATACCGCGATCGGCGATTTCCCATTTGGGAATATCAATGGTGAACCCCGGATATTCGCGCTGTAGATTTTTAACGGACGACATGGCGAGCGGCTCCTACGAACAGACCGTACAATCCCAGACCTGCGAATAAAAGCGGAAACATCAACAGCTGAGCGGTTTCGATGCGATAATTCCCCAACAGGCTTTCCATCAACAACGGGACAGTGTTGAGGTCGCCGGCGATCACACCACTGACGGCAAAATCACCCGCCGCCCACAGCGCCGCCAATCCACAGGCGCGCAGTACCTGACCGGCCACTTGCGGCCACACTATTTCAAATAAGATCATGCGCCAATCGGCTCCTAGTGAGCGGGCTACGCTGACCTGCTCACCCAACGCCGCAAGTGCCGAATGTACGATCCAGCGATAGAGCAACGGAAACGAAATCAACGTCAGCGCCACCACCAGCTTGGCAAACGCAATGGTAATGCCTTCTCCGGGCAGCAGCAGCAGCGCAAAAGCCGTGATCACCGAACTCGGCGCCAAATATCCGTTGAGAAATCGTGTCAGGCGCGCGTGCGGCAGTACGTAAGCCGTCACCAAAAACAAAATCAAGTGCAGCAAACCGGCAGCTAAGCCGAGCGCCAAAGTGGTGAGAAAAGCGTCCACCCAAGGCAAATCCGGCTCGAGGGCTGCCTTGGCCGTGCCAGTAAGACCGGCCAACCAGCCGCCCAATATAACGGCGGCCGGCACGAACACGATCAGGCGCCAACCTTTGAGCGCGAGAAAAGGCAACGCCCGGCGCACCGGCTTGGCTGGAAAAAATGCGTGGGGCAAAACCAATGCCATGACGAACAACATCACGCTCTGTAGGGCCGCTAGAATCACGGCTTTGTCCCAACGCCCTTCCATGCGCAAAATATCGTAGATGGCCACTTCGAGCGTGGTCTTGTGTTCACCGCCCAGGACGAGCGGAATGGAAAAACTAGTGAAGCATAAACTAAAGACGAAAAGAAAAATGCAGGCGACGTCCAAACGCAAAAGCGGCCAAGCGACCTGCAGCCAAAAACGCGTGCGCGAAGCGCCCATCACCCATGCGGTCTCGGCCATCAACCCGGCGCGACTGTGCAACAGGCGGTCTAAGCTTACCGCCACCAATCCCGCGTTGAGTAAAACGTGAGCGAAAATCACCGCGCCCAGTCCGTACGGGAATGCCGCCCACGGGGTAACCCATGAAAGCAGGCTGAGTACGAGAAAGAGCGGTGGCACCATGTTCGGCAAAAGCAACGCCAACTCGCTGAGCGCGCGTGCACGTACCGTCGTCCAACCCTGCGCTGCCAAAAATAAAAAAAATCCGCAGACCAAAGCAAGCGCAGCACTGAGCGCGGCCTGTTTGAGTGCAGTGGTGAAATAGGGCAGCCACTCAGAAATTTCGGGCCAGCTCCAAACGGGAATCCACAGCAGCCAGATCAGGTAGGGCATTAACAAAAGCAGGCCGAGTGAAACGCGCAAGGCCGCGCGCACCAACGCCTCAGTGTTTGAAGACTTTGTCCCAGTCACTGAGATTTCTCATCTTGCTTGGGGTTTCGTAGGTCTTGAGCTGGGGAAGTTCCGCGAATATGGTTCCCTGCTCGACTCCGCGTAGTACAGGGAACATGAAATTCTTCTCCATAATCGCCTTTTGCGCGTCGGCTTGCACAAGCGACACCACGAAATCATGTGCGAGTTCACATTCACGACAGCCTTCGGGAACGGCCGCGAATTCAGTTTGAATGGGGTGCCCTTGCGCGAATGCGACCACTTGATACGAACGGTCTTTTTCCACACCCCAGTGAAAAGCAAGTGACGTGACATAGGAGAAAACCAAATCGGCCTGCTGTTTTTTGAACAACCCGTACGAAAACGCCCATGACGGCGAAACGCTCTGCACATTCGGTTGAAGCTTGGCCAGATAATCGGCCGTCCCATCGTCTTTGAGCGCTCCCACCCAGTTGTAAAACTGCACTCCCGGTGAACTGGAGCGAGGATCCTGCAGCGCGATTCGGCCCTTGAAGCGTGGATCGAGCAGTTCATCGAATGTCTTGGGCGGCTCGATCGCACCCTTGCGGTAAACAAAAGTCATTGGGCTCCAGTCGAAGGCGACAAATTCTTTGTCCTCGACCCTCTTCCACTTGCTCTTGTTCCGAGCGTCTTCGAGCATCATCTGATCCAATCCGATGACGACGTCAAACGGTGTACTCGCCTGTGCCATGCGCAAGCGTTCGAGCAACAGGCCGGCATCGCCCGAGGTCACCACTTCGACATCGCAGCCATGGGCTTTTTTAAAACGGTCGACGATTTCACGGCCCGGCCCGCTCGAACCAATGAAGGTCGAATAGGTCAGAACTCGGATTTTCTTATCGCTGAATTGCGCGCGCGGCAGCCCGCGCCCCAGATAGACCTGCCGCCCGAACAGCAGTACGAACACGAGGCAGACCCCGAGCAGCAAAAAGACCACCAGGCGGTTGCGCACGCTCTACCACCACATCCCACGGTCGCGTTTGTAGAAGAAGTAATCCAATCCCAGGCAACGGCCGGCACCCAGCCAGGCGAGAATCAAGAACAAGACCATGTGCAATTTGTGCAGCTCAATGAGCTCAGGGCCGCTGTTGTAAATAAAATTGAGCGTCACCAATGCCGCCAGCAGCGCCACCGGGCGGACAAAAAATCCGAGGATGAAGCTGATACCGACGAGAAATCCGAAGTACACCACGCAGTAGGCAAAGATCTGCCAGTTGGGCACGACGACGTGTTCGAGAAATTCTTTGTACCAATCGGGCGCGCTGCTGGTCGGAGCCCATTCGGTGATGGCGGCGGCGATACGCGGCTGCGTGAGGTAGTCACCTTGGTAGCGCGCCCAAGCCGTGCCCAAAAAAGAGCAACCGAGATAAATACGCAGCAGGGCCACGGGGAAGAGGTGGCCGACGTAACGAGCGCTTTCAAGATAGGCGACGAGCATATGGCGAAATCATCCCCCATCCAGGGTGCGAGGTCAATGCATGCGCTTCACGCCACGCTTGGGGCAATTTCCCTCTAGCGGGCACTTCTCGCATTGTGGGCGGCGGGCTTTGCAGATCTGGCGGCCATGAAAAATCAGCCAATGCGAGAATTGAATCCAATCTGCGCGCGGCACCAATGCGATCAAGTCTTTTTCCACTTGCTCGGGTGCCTTCGCAGCCGTCAATCCCAGCCGGAACGACAGGCGCTTGACGTGCGTGTCGACTACGATTCCGGTGATGAGGCCGAAGGCATTGCCCAAAACCACATTGGCAGTTTTGCGTCCGACTCCGGGCAATTTGGTGAGTGCCTCGAGCGACTGTGGAACCTCGCCGCTATACTGTTCGCTGATCACCTGCCCCGAACCCTGCAGACTTTTTGCTTTGGAGCGAAAAAATCCGGTCGAGCGAATGAGTTCTTCGAGTTCACTCAAATCGGCGCGCGCGAAATCCGCCGCCGCCGGGAAACGCTCGAACAGCGCGGGTGTCACCTTGTTCACGCGCTCGTCGGTGCACTGGGCGCTGAGAATGGTGGCCATTAAAAGTTGCAATGGACCTTGGTGATGAAGCGCGCAGTGCGCGTCTGGGTAGTAACGCTTCAGCTTCTGGATAATTGTCTTGGTCCTGGCTATGCGGGCGGCCTGAGTCTCTCTCATGGCGCGGTTTTAATGAGGCTCACGACGGATGTCGAGAAAAGAGTTTCTCGACTCTGTGGTGAATTTTTCCGGCATTACAATGATAGCAGGAAGAGGAGGCAGGACCATGGAAGGACCGCGCCCACTATTCGAACATGAGCTGACCCAGTTCGTGGACTTTTTGTCCAAAGAGCTGAGACCGGGACAGCAATGGTCGATCGCCGACGAATACCCGCTCGCCATTCAAGATGCGAATCTCAACAACGTGCGCGTGATCAAGGAAAACGGCAGTTTTCTCTCAGCCGCCGTGATGAAGCCGCTGATCGTCAAATCACCCGCCGGCTTGTTCAAGATCGCGGCCATTGGCAGCGTGGTTACCGCCCCCGAACATCGCAACCGCGGCCTGTCCAAGCAGGTGCTCGAGGATTGCCTGTTGGCCGCGAGCCAACACGGCTGCGAATTCGCGATTTTATGGACCAATCTCGTCGACTTCTACCGCAAGCTGGGCTTCGAACTCGCCGGCACGGAAGTGTCATTGGAAATTCCCGCGGGCTTCAAAGCGCCGGAAGGTTCGCCCGCTCTGCGCTACTTGCATTCGAACAAGGTCGACCCTGAGGCGATTTTGCGCCTGTACATGTGCCG
>JAYWAE010000006.1:0-2971 GCA_043782715.1 Pseudobdellovibrionaceae bacterium
TTTGGCCAATTCCGGATTGATTAACGATTCAGTTTGCGCGAACGAAATGACTTGCAGGGCACGAAGTTCGGCGTCGGGCCAGGTGTAAACATCTTGCACGGCCTTGCGCGCTCTGCGCGCGAAGGTGTTGCTGTCGATGGCCTCGAGCTTTTGTTCGTCTTTGATCCAAGCGCTGCTGGATTCGCTGCTGCACGTGATGCAGGCGGCGTTGCATGAGTTGCCGAAACCGAAGTCGATGATTTTGATTTCGGGGCGCGCGATATTTTCTTCGCCGAGAAGATGGCCGTACAGGTGATTGAACGATTGACGTATCGATTTAATGCCGGCGGCTTCGTCCGCGTAGCAACGCTTACATCCTGCGGGAGCGCCACCACTCTGAAAAATCTGGCGCAACTCGGTGAGTTCAGGTGCCTTAATCAAGTCGCCGAGCGCCACGGCTTTCGCATTGGGCTGATCCAACCAGTTTTTATAATTGCAACACGGCTTATGGCGCCCGCCGGATTCCAAGCAGGTAGCCAGAAAAGGCATGATACAGCCAGTCTGCAGAATTTGTTCTCTCACGCGCAAAATAGTAGTCCGCGGCCGGGCCGCCGGGCAAACAAAACCTAGGACCGGGCTTTGCATTCCATTTCAACAGTCGAATTTGAGCTCTTTCAACGCGCGTAACTTGGGGAATGGACGAAGTAATGGGGTTTAGGGCTAACGATGCCTTTAACATGCTGACAATTCTTGTCATCGGCGCCGTTTTTACGCTGTCTGTGCCTGCGCTTGCCCAAGAGCGCACGTCCACCCGATTTGAGGGCGTGACGACTCCTGCCCCGGCTCTTAAATGGCATATTTCAACCCAACTCTTTGGCCGTGGCGTCACTGGACAGGACGAAGAGAGCCGCAACGCCGGGCTTTTGGTCTATGGCCAGACTTCATATCAAATTAGCCCGTACCTCGACGCCGGCGTTGCCGCCTGGGCGCGTTTGGAGTCGGGTAGCACGCACTCGCTTTACGAAATCAACCGTACGCACAATGGTTTTTGGCTCGACGAAGCCTATGTGAACGTCAACGCAATCCCCGACTACGCCAAACTTACGGGTGGGGCACTCAATCAACGTTTTTTTGGCAACCCATTGTTTCTCGACGAAGTCAGCTTTCCGGCTGCGCGCGAGAGCTTACGTTTGGCTGGTAAACGCGCCTCAGTCGAAGCCGTGTTTCAACAAGCCGTTCCGACTTCAACTAGCATGTCCACACGTACCGTGGAAAAAGAGCCGATGCCGTTTTTAACTACCGAATCGATCCTGATGGGTGCAGATTTAACCTCGGATCTGCGCGCCGATTTGCATGCCACGCATTTCACCTTCAGCGCCTTGCCGTCGCAAGTGGCGATGGATAGTTTTGCCAACGGAAATATCGTCGATGCCAGCGTTCCACAGAGAGCCAGCTTCGTATATGGGTTCTCTGGGTTCACCTATGGCGGGGCGCTCGCCGCCGGTCTTACGCCAGGTTGGCGCTTACGCACCGGCGCCGATCTCTTGCGCAACACGCGCGCGCCTAGAGAATATTCGCACGGTCTACTTGGCTTTGCCGAAACTCAAATTCAGCTGACGTCCGCATGGGCGATTACGCCGCGAATTGAATATTTCCGCAATGAACGCCAAACCTCGCCGGCATTTTACAACTCCGCCGATTACGCCCACAACAACCGCCAGGGCATGAGCTACGGTTTGCGCTTGGTAAATGAGAAGCAAGGACTCGCCTTCCGAGCCAGTTACACCGACGCCTATTTGATCGAAACCGATCCGTTGCAAGCCAACGCGAAGATTTTCTTTCTATCTCTGGAGCTGTTTCATGTCGGCATTTAACAGCCGCCTTTCCATTCTAGCGCTCCTGCTGCTCACGCTGTCGGCGTGTACGTTCAAGACTAAGCCGAGTGCTCTTGCGGGCTCGGCGACGTTTCGGGTCGACTCGGTCCGAGGCACGGTGACGAGTGAGAGCGTGATCAAGGGTTGGAATATTCCACAAGAGCGCCGGTTCAATTTGGCGGTTTGTGTGAAATCGGTCTCGGGCCGCGATGATATTATAAGTCATCCGTTCGAAATCTCGGGCGGTGGAGCAGTTTTTCACGCCACCAGCGATAGCAGCGGCTGCGTGAATTGGTCGGAGGTCTTGGGCTTCGACTATTTGGCCAAGCCGACTTATATCAATTTGAAGCGCGGTATTAAATCCCTCGGCGTGCAGCGTGGATCCGTGGCATTTGAAATTGCCGTCAACCCTTGGAGTGGATTGCTCGGATCGGAAGCGGCGGTCGCCGACTTGACCCGCGTTCGTGTTCTGCGCATTGCGGACTCCGACGTCAAGATGTCGGCGCTCAAAGCCGATCGTAGTCAGACCACTGAAATCGAAGTCGAATCTGTTCGCTATCGCATGGACATCAACAATCCCTCCGCCAGCCAAGATGCGGCTCTGCACTTGGAATTTCAACCATCGTTGGTCTTGCATGATATGAGCGGCCTCGTGCAAAGGCAGGCCATTGAACGCGGTGAATTTTTGGTCAAGCCCTATGTATTTCGCTTGGACGATGCTTCGGGCACCAAGAAAACCCTGGTGCATGCGGATATTGCGCCGATTGCGGCTCACGCTAGCAATGGTGTCGTGATCGTCAATGCGCCTTTGCACTTTAGCGCAGTCAATCTCGATCCGCAGAAATCGTACGCGCTTGCGCTGACCGTAGTAGCTGTGAATGGCCCAGCTTACATCGCCGACTACAGCCGACTTTATAAGATCCCGCAGTTCAGCCAGCTTCAAGGCGGAACCGTCACGCTCGAGTCGGACCCGAGCAGCACGAACTTCCTTACCGGTGCCACCGGTCTCGGTGCGCCCGCGCCATCCGAAGCCGGCGCTGGATTTTTTATAGTCGGCCGCATCGCGGGCGGCAACAATGGCATTAGTGACGAGTCCATGATGGAACGCCGGGTGAAGC
>JAYWAE010000007.1:0-2963 GCA_043782715.1 Pseudobdellovibrionaceae bacterium
GTTTTTGGGTGCGCCTTCGGCATCGGCATCGCCGCGCAGATCGTAACGACCAAGCCGTTTTTTTCGGAGTCGGCCTTTCTTGCGGCCGTCGCGTCCTCGTTTGTCGTCGGATTTGTCTTTGCTTACATCCCTGCGCGCCGAGCCGCCGCCATGGACACCGTGGAGGCACTTCGCTCATGAGACTTTTAGTTTTCACACTCACCTTGCTCTTCTGCTTGCAATGCAAACCGAGGGCGAATCCTGTCTCGAGTCTGGTGGCACTTGAACAGGGTCCGGTGAGCACCGAAATCTCCTTCATCGGGCGCATACGCTCGGAGAAAACAACGTTGGTGCGCGCGCCCATCGACGCGCAGCTCGTCAAATTGCACCGAGGCCTAGGGAGTGCCGTTGCTGCCGGAGACTTGATCGCGACCATTGAACAACCGAAAGATGAATCACGCGTGACCGGTGTCATTCAAGACAAGGGCCACATTGAACAAATCCGTTTAAGGCGCACTCAAGCACAAGTCCGCCTTGCGACCGTAAAAAAGGAATTGGAAAAGCTCGGGCGATTGCTCAAATCCGGCTCCATCGCGGCAAACGAAATTGAAACCGCCCAAGTGAACCAACAGATGATCATCAAAGAGATCGAATCTCTCGATGCCGAGGAGAAGACAATTCACGAGACTCTAAGCGTGCGCAAAGTAACTTCGCAAAATGCGACGCGTGAACTCTCCGCCACAGGTTCAGGAACGATCACGCAGCTTTGGATCGCCGAGGATCAAATCACCACGGGTATGAGCATTGTGAAAGACACGGTGATCGCAATCATCGAAGAACCAGGCCAGTATGTCCTAAAAGGTGAGGTCGTAGAGGCCGATTACGTGCGCATGAAAATTGGACAGAAGGTGGACATCAGTTTGATCCACGGCCAGAGCGAGTCCGTTGCGGGCCTGATCAAGTCGATTGCGCCGATGGCACATCAGGATCAATACGGCATCGGCCGTTTTGACGTCACGGCTGCGTTCAGCGGCGGAACGGTGCTCAGAACTGGACTCGAAGCTCGTGGCAAAATTACTTTGCAGCATAAAGACAAGACCGCCCGTCTACCGCGCTCCGCGGTTCGCCAGATAGGCGCAGAATATCGCGTTTCATTTCCAGGTAAAGAAGGCACTCAATTTAAAACCGTGAAGGTTGGCCTAATAGGCGATCAGCACATTGAAATTGCCGGCGGGCTTGAGCCCGGGCAAAGGGTTTACTTGTCTTATGTCGAACCTAATCCTTGAGCTTAAGCAAGTTGGTAAGTGCTACGTGGCGCCCTCGGGAGAAAGGGCGTACGCGCTACGTGACGTGAATTTAACCGTTCATGAAGGCGAATTTGTCAGCATCATGGGTCCGAGTGGCTCCGGAAAAACCACTTTGGCAAATATCGTAGGTTTGCTCAGCGAGCCGACTGAGGGACATGTGCGGTTTCTCGATTACCAAGTCCAAGATCTCTCCGACGATGGGCGCACCAAATTACGCCGGGCGCATCTAGGGTTCGTTTTTCAAGATTACATGTTAATCGAGCATCTGAACGTAACGGAGAACGTCATGCTGGCACTCACGCTCAGCCGCTATTCCCGCCGGCGCATTCGCGAGAAAGCCGAAGAGCTCTTACTACGAGTCGGGCTCGAAGCGCACTTGCGAAAATTTCCCAAACAGCTTTCGGGCGGCCAAAAGCAACGTGTGGCCATCGCACGCGCTCTGATTAAAAGACCAAAGTTAATTTTGGCCGACGAGCCGGCGGGCGCACTCGACCCGAAAAGCCGGCGTGAAGTCCTCGGACTGTTGCAAGAACTCAACGTCGAGCGCAAATCCACCATCGTCATGGTCACTCATCAATCCGAAGATGCATTGGCTGGTACCCGCCTGGTCCAGATGCAAAACAGCAAGATCGTCTCCGATCAACCCATTACAAACCGTTTTAATTTCCGCCTAGGCGCTTAGCTGCTTGCGGAACATCTGATAGTAGACCCCGCGCTTCTGCATTAGGGCGCGGTGAGAACCGTCTTCCACGATGCGGCCCTTGACCATCACAATAATCCGGTCGGCGCGCACAATCGAATCCAGGCGGTGAGCAATCGTAACGGTCGTCATCTTGCCGCGGCCATTCTCCAGATTGCGAATAATTCTTTGCTCAGAGAGACTATCCAGAGCTGACGTAGCCTCATCCAAAATAAGGATCTTCGGGTTGAGATAGAAGGCGCGGGCGATACAAATGCGCTGGCGTTCACCGCCGGAAAGTTCAGGCGTCGGCGTGAGCGGATGCAGGTAGCCCTTGCTCAGGCGTGAGATAAATCCATGGGCGTCGGCCAGCTTAGCGGCCTCGATCGCGCGTTTCATGGATGGCTGTCTGTCACCGAATGCAATATTTTCGAGTACGCTGCCGGTGAAGATGCTATTGTCTTGCATGATCATCGCGACTTGCCGGCGCAGATGCTCGAGATCCAGATCCGCCGCCGAACGTCCATCAAAGAGCACTTCGCCTTCCGTGGGATGATAGAGCATATTCAACATATTCACCAACGTCGACTTTCCGCTGCCGCTTGGGCCCACGAGGGCGATTGCTTCACCCTGCTGAATTTTGAGATTGATGCCATTCAGAACAGCCGGAGACCCCTCGCTGCCGTAACGAAAGCTGACGCCGTTCAACTCAATTCCGCCCTGCAATTGATGCTGATTCGAAATGCTGCGCATGTTTTCACGCCGCGTGGAGAAGATGTCGTCGACCTTTGAGAATGAAACCATGATCGCGCTGATCTCTTTCCATTCCCGCAAAACCGCAAGCACGGGGCCCAGTAGTTGAGTTCCAATGGCACCCACCGCCACCACCTGGCCGACGGTCAAAGTCCCTTCACCATGCAAATAGACCCCAGTGAGAAGAATGGCAAAGTTGAACAAGTACTCCAAGATCTCGAGCAAGCCATCCGAGAGTGTCGTGG
>JAYWAE010000008.1:0-7808 GCA_043782715.1 Pseudobdellovibrionaceae bacterium
CCAAAAATTTATCAACCGGTACCGACAAAATCTGAGTCGGCCCATCCCCTGTCGTCGAAAAAGGCATCGCCTCGTCAAATAAAATTTGTTTAAGACCGAGACTGCGTGATTCCTGCAGTACGCCGATCTCGCTCTCGTGACCGACTTGGGCACGGCGCATTCGCAGGCCGCCGAAAATGGGAATCACCAGGTAGTCGAGGCACGCGCCCTGTGCACATACCATTTCATTCGGCTTGAGCCGCCGGGTCAGGCCGTATTCGAGACAGAGTTCACTGAATTGCGGAATCAGTGAAAGCAACGAATCCTGATTGAGCCGCGATAGAATCGCGGATTTACGATTCCTCATAGGCTGACGGATTCCCGATTGAGAATTTTATTGACGATAATCGTGATCAACCGCTCCTCGCGGGTTCCGAAGCGGACCTGTACAGCCTGCCCTATGCGCAGCTTCGGCAGTGCGCTGTCGAGAAACAGAACCCGGACTTTGAATGAGGGCTCGCGCCCGTCGTCACGGATGACGGACTGGATCTCGCGAACCAAACCGTCGGCGTAGTATTCCTTGGAGTGATTCGCAGGCAGCAGTATTTGCGCCTCCATATTCTCATGCACCAAATCAAGCAATTGATTGGGGATCTCGACTTCCACCTCGAGCGGCGTCGAGGACGGCAACAGGGTCATCGCCACTTCTCCTGAGTGAATGGGAGAGTGGGGGCTAACGCCGATGCTGATCACGGATCCATCGACCCCTGCGGAATAGGTGCCGGTACTGGCTGGCGCCCGCGCACTGCTTTCAGCATACGAAAATAGCACCTGCCCCGCTTTGATCATCTGATTTTGTTTAACATGAACTTGCGTCACCAGCAGTTCGCTGGGTACCACGATCTTGAGCAGTGGCGAGCGCGGCACGAGGATTCCAGTGGACGCGGAGCTGGCCTGAACTTTGAAAAAAAACATCGCTAAGAACGCCGCTGGAACGAATATCGCCAACGCATATACAAATGCGCGCGCCAAAAGCACAGGCGGTTCGGTGACAAACTTAACCAAAGCCCACGACGCCTGCGAGGGTTTGAAGACCAATGCCTCTTTGTCGTCGGAGAAGTCGTCCATGGGATTCCTCGCGTTCTCTTATATATGGCGATATCGGCAAATTACCGGGATTTTTCAACGCGCCTCGACCTGTGATCAGGATGTAGCCGAGGCGAATTTCAGGCGCGCGCCGCGCGCGGCCGCCATATAGATTCAGCGAAGTAAAATAGGCTGCGAACGATGTCGCTATCATTGCGGCTTGCGACGCCGCCGCGTTCACTCGACAATAGTCGGGTAAAGAACTCAGCCTCTACAAAGCGGCTGGACCCGGTGCTCAGGCGTAGATCGCCTTCCAGCAGGGCGCGTTCCAGCGACGGCACGACAAAGGCCAAATAAGTAAAGCGTAGCAGATCAGATGGGCTATGAGCGGCACCTAGCTTAGAAAAAAGGTCCATGTACCAGTAGATATGCGATGAGATCAGCATGAGATCTTGAACGAATTCAGGCAAGGCATTGCGAACCTCGTGGCTACTTTGAAAATGTAAAGCTACCACTCTTGTGTCCGGAATTTTTAAATAACGTGCCAGCAGATTCAGTGTGTAAGCGGAGGCCGTGGGATAGTCTTCTATGGCTAGCGACATCTGCGCTCGCTTGGGAAAACGGCCCGCATTTTCGACCCGGTTCAAAAGGTAGCCGACTATGATTTCGTGCAAAAAAATAAACTCAGTCCGTTGCGGACGGTGGAAGAAAAAATGATGTGAGTCTGATTTTGTAAACCGGCCGACTTTGCGCGGATCCGGAATTCCCTTGAGAACTATTTCCGGTCGAATATCCTGATTCTCGGTAATGGCGCCAAACAGATCGAGATTGAGCAGGTCACGCAGCGTGCACTCTTTTTTTAATCGGACACCATAATACTCATCGGCCCGGCGGCGAGCGTGCGCTTCGATGCGCACGCCGTCGAACAGGTCGCGGACAACCGCGTGCCCCTCTTCGAACAATGAGTTGTACCAAGCCACCGTGGATTTCGGAAGCTTCTTGTCGAAGTAGGGGCTCCATTTGCGGTCAAATTGTTTACGGCTCCGGGCATAGTGGCGCGCGAGGAACTCGTGAATGTCGGAATCCACCGGCATCCGGCGCCTGCGCAATAGCACGTACTTGTCCCAAAACTCCGTCTCTGCTGCCATCGGCTTCAAGGCTAAACAACACGGCGAAGCGTGGTCAAATCCAATCGTGGACATGGCCGGAATAGATCCCAGACTAACGTCCTGGACGCGATTTGCCCGAGCAGCCTTGTCTTGCGTGCGGCTTTGCGAGAAAATTTTCCGGTGACGCCCACTCAATCTTTTGCCCGCAGTTCACTTCCATCGATCAGCCAGCTTCGGGCGGCCGACACCTGGGGGCGCCGCACGGGCGACTTCATCTGCGGACCTTTGGCCTTCTATGCATTGCTTGCAAGCGAACGCCAAACGCTGCACGATCTAAAAAAATTTTTGCGCCTGCATTTTCCTGATTTCCTGCGTTCCTCCAAAAAGGCTCCTCGCGCGGCCGGCCTGACTCTCGATGAGGGATTGGTCCGCCTAAAGGAAACGTATTCAAAGGCATTGGCCGGCTATAGAGTGGTGAATCTCAACCGGCGACCCGGTCAAAAAGATTTGCTGCAAGGGGTTTCGCGCACGCTCGATCGGGCCGCAACACTTCGCAAGCCGATTCTGTTGCAAATCGGCGCCTACTGCGGCTCAGTTGAAAATGGAAACAACCGCTGGTCCCGCACCTTGGGCCATTTCGTCACGCTGACTGGAATGGGGGCTCGGCCTGGCAAACGCGATCCGATGCGTGAACTCCAGTATTGGGATCCCTGGGACGGCAGCGTCCATAGCGGCGTGCTCTATGAAGAGGTGTTTCGCGATTTCACCGCGCTCAAACCTCCCGCGTTCACGAACGGGTTCCGCTCGGGGCACAGAACTTCGCCCAACGGTCACAGGGTACTTAGCCCTTACCTTTGCCTGCTTGCTCCGCATATGGATTTGTATAGTAACCAAGTTTACTTCGCCCAGCGCTATCTCTATGCGATTGAACGCGCACTTATCCCAGCCGGTGGCAAATGAGTAAACCTCAGACGCTCGCGCACTATCTCCGCGCGCTGAAGACGTTTTCCGGCGGTCGGCGCTTAGGTACGTTGCCGGTGCAACTCGCGGGCCTGCGGCCACTACTCAATAGTATGAGCAGCTATAGCCCGCACTCCCGTGACCCTCACGTGGAAGAGTGGAACCCATTCAGCCAGCGGCCGATTTTTGAAATCGACACGCATTTGGATCACGGTCTCGATCGAGATTTCAACCTGATGACGAACACCGTTCATCGCTTCATCATCATGGCACACGAAGCCATGCACATATTAATGTGGGAACCATTTTTTACTGGTCACACCTGCCCCCGCGCGTGCGATTTTCGCCCATGGTCTCTAGCCTTCGAAGGCTTTTGCTTTTGGATTTCCGACGTCATCTTGAATCGCAAAATAAATTTGTATGAGCCAGATGGCCAGCGTAGCTTCGAGCGCTACTCCGTTTCCCAACCACATTTCCACCCTCGTAGGGCCTTTGCCGACTTAGGCTTAAAGGACGACGCATCCATTTTAGACGCCTATCTTCACGCCTTCGGCGGCTACGCTAGCCCGCTCAGCCGAACGAAGTCTCCCATTCCGCAAAATCTGGCGCGCAGGGCTTATTCGTTCTATGGCCTGACCAAGAAAAGCCCCGCGCAGATGTTCGGCAATTTTAAATCGATCGGGCTATTCGACGAGTATTTCGCGCGCTTTTGCAAGATTCGCGCAATTCCCGCACTGCTCCCCGAGAGGATACTAACGGCTGATTTACGCGGCGATCTACACGGCTACTGCCAGAATATTTATCGCGCGGGGCTAATGCACATCGAACAGTTGCCGGAATTTCAAATTGAAAATGTGCGTCAGCGGAGGGCGCTGCAAACTCGCGCCTATTTTGCTTTTTCGCTGCGCTTTTTACTAGCAAGCGGAAACGTCCTGGCACCAAGCCGCACCTTACTGCGCCCTTGCATCGGTACAATCCGCGCCTACATCGATGGACTCGAAGGCCTTATGGCCCAACTCTGTGAAGGTCGCTCCGCACCGGCCGTCGCCCGAGACCTTCGCGAGCTCGATCATGCATACAGTCGCGATACACGCGCCGTTTTTTTGCGCCAAAATGCCATGGTTGGACGGCGCGAAAGTATTTTGCCGGACTTCCCGGGGCACACAGTTCTGCAGCCCAATGAGGACCGCTCCCATATCAAGCCTAAAAATATGATCGCCTTTGCCCAAGCGCTTGCCCAGCACGCCCTCCATCTCAAGCAGGCAAGCCTCTTGCCGGCGGTGCATGCACTGATGGCGAGCGTGCAAGAGTGTAAGAACGCAAATGCGCCTAGAAACACGCTTCACCGGCTTTCTCTGCATGCCAATCGGTTGCTTCGTCATCCAGACTTCGTAAAAAAATGGTCGATACCCCTGAGCAGCTTTGATCCCGCTCACAACTCGTACCGTGAGTTGCTATTTTTGCATACCTAGTCAATGGAGAGTTGAAGATGGCCCATATTGAAAATCAAAACTCCACTTTCTTCGCAAAAGTCTACGGCACCGCCGCCCGTTCTCTAAGCAGCGAGACCTCGGCGGCTAGAAACCGCGAACCCGTACCGGGGCTGAGTGCACTTCTGGCCACCTTTCCCACCGTGCACGTGGATCCTGGAACGCCTGCGAGCGCCGCCAGCGAATTCGTTTCCTTTAGCCAATGTGTGGATTTTGGCGGTATCGCCGCAAATCCCCGCGACCCCGACTTTCTCAGAATCAGCGAGATCATGCAGATCTATCTGAGGACCGCACGCGCCGCGGTCGCGGGCCTATTCTGGGAATCGTTTTTTTCAGGCTCGACTTTGCCGATACGAGCGGATTTTCCTGACCGATGCCGGACTATTCAAGCCGCAAGCTTTTGGCTCGCCGATACCGTTGTCGTACCACATATCCGCGCCGCCACTCCCAAGGGCGAAATTCTACGCTCGACCGACGCACGAAATTTGTACCCGTTCCATCCCTACCGCGCGTTTGCGGCCGCTTGCGTTCGCGACCCGGGCGAAATTCTCAACCACTATCTTGCGGGCTTTGGGCCCCGCTCTTCCGGGGCCGCAGAACTCACGCGGAAGGTCGCATCCTACTATGCCGACGATGCACAGAAACCAGCCGTCGCACGGGCCGTATTCACAGCCTTGAGCGAAGCCGGGGTATTCGGCGAATATTTCGCGCGCTTTTGCGCTCATCGGAATATGCCGGCGCTCACGCAGGAGGAAGTTACACCACGGAATTTGCTGCGCACGATTCAGCGTCTCAATCATCTTCCATCGGCTACACTTGCCCGGGTCAAGGTCCGCCGCGCCCTGCAGACGCGCGCCTACTTTGCCGTTTGCATTCGCCACCTCATTCAAAGCCGGCATTTTTTCAGCTATCGCCCTATCTCATTTCGTCACCTTGTAGCTTGGCTGGATTCCTACTTGGAAGATTTAGAGGATCTACTGGCCGCGCTGTGCGCAGGACGTGGAACGGCCGCCGTGGATCGCGGACTCAAGCAGGCAGATTTGAACTACGCTACGACCGCCGGCGACACACTGGCACGCGGCCAAGTCTGGTGCGGCAAGAGATTTTGTCTTGCGCCGGCACTCATGCTCAATCTGGACGCACCGGATACTTTAGCGCCGCGCGCCCTCCAGTTGGTACAGAACATAGCGATGCCCAGCGTGAATATGGATCTGTGGCCACGTGAGTCCATGGCCGTGATCGCGCAAGCAGCTCAAATGTTGAAACGGACTTCGCCGCGGAACCTCGGCCGCGCGTGCGCGGACATGCTCAAAATGAAACCCGCGGCAACCCGCTGGTCCGTACCGCTCTCATCCTTTCAGCCAGAGAAGAGTCGCTTTCGTGAACTACTGTTCTGGAATGGACTGAATGGAGTGGAGCAATGAGCGCCGCTAAATTTTTCATGCCTGCAGATGAGTTCGCTCTCGGCACCCGGCAAAAAATCAGGACCGCTGCGGTGGGAAGAGAAAAAAGTAAAGTTCTCATCCTCGATGGATTTTATAAAAATCCGATGCGCGTGCGCGAACTATTTCTCGACAGCCCCGCGCCCGTGTGGAAAGTCACACCCGATTCACGTAACTTCAAGGACTACTACGACTGCCGCCACGCCTTCTCGATGTTTTTTGGTTACGATCAGGTCACGAGCTGTATCGGCGGGGCCGTTAAACAGGAGTTCGGCTTCGACTTACAGTTCCCCCCCATGGCGGTTTCCAATATTTTTCAGCTGATCAAGCCCCAGCCCAAAGGCCACTCAGCTTATCCGCACAACGACCTCACACGTGACGGCAAAAATCGCCAGCCGGTCAATGCCCTAATCTACCTCAACACCGAGACGGAGTGCCGAGGCGGAACGGCTCTTTACCGGCACAAGGAGAGCGGGCGCGAGTCCATCCCAACGGGCAAACAAGAACGTGCACGTTTCGAAAAAAAACATTTCAGCCGGCCGGGAATCCTCGAGGACGGTGTGAACTACTGGTGCGACGTGGACAAATATTGGGAACGCTTTCATCTCATCGAAATGAAATTCAACCGCCTCGTGATTTTCCCCTCACAGCTATTCCACGGCGCATGGCACGAATCGAATTGGTTCAAGTCTTATCCTCGTCTCAACCAAGTTTTTTTCTCACAGGTGGTCTAAGTATGCCGACCTATCCAATCACCGCGGACAAAATTGATGCCCGTCGTACGATCCGCGCATGCGATCCCGAAAGTTTTGACCTTATGGTCGAAACTTTGCAGAAACTCCGCTATCGCATCAGTGAGGTGCGCAGCAAAATGCATGACCTCGTACCGGCCTATGAAAAAGTGAGATGGGTTCCGGGCGACCGCAATATTTTTGGGCATCAACGTGGCGGGGTGTGCAAAGTTTTGGCGCAAGTGCTCGTGCACGAGAGCATTCACGCCCTGGCGACCCGCAAATACGGGGAGGGCACGCGCGGCCGTCCCATGTACATTCTGCTTATCGAAGCCTTGGCTTCGAGTGCGAACGTCTACTTCGACATCTCTTACATCGCCACCTTTGGCTACACCAAACGGACGCTGGCGCTCGTCAACCGCTACGGCTCTTACGCCAAACCCGCAGATGCACATCTGATCAAAAATTTGAACCGAGCGATCGCGGCCCGCTATGAAACTTTTCGCGAAACCGCGATCGATATGTTTGAAGTCTACAAAATTTTGTTCGAGCAATTGCGCCATCCGCCGGGCAATGTGAGCTCAGTCTACCGGTTCATGAAGAAGAGAAAGAACCTGGTTTTCATGCTGCAGTTTGATATCGGAAATAACGTTCTCTTTGCCAAGACCAACTGCGGCCTCAATTCGACGCGTGAGGATCTCAAAATTTGCGCGGAGATCATTCAGAATCTTGAGAAGTCGCAAAGCTTTTATGAATTTTTAAAGACACTCTGTTGATTCGCCATGCTCGATGACATCCGCCATGTCTTCCACTGCGTCACGGTACACGTCTCGCCGCCTGATGATGTCATAAAAATCAAAGTCTAGCATTTTGAGCAAATCGCCTTTGCAGCCATTACAACTGAAATAAAACTGATTGGTCTGCACGCGGAAACCTGTATTCAGCTCCAGACCGATTTCCATGAAGCGAACACAATCGTTCAAAATTCCGCGACTAAGTCCATGCCCGGGC
>JAYWAE010000009.1:0-2956 GCA_043782715.1 Pseudobdellovibrionaceae bacterium
TGGCGGCGCGGGGAGTTTGATCCGCGCACCAATGTCGGCTTTGGTGAAGGCGGCGCGGGCTTGTTCTCGGATGGCAAACTCATCACCCGCATCAAGTCCAAGCACATTCCTTATGTTTTGCAACGGCTCGTGCAGTTCGGCTGCCCGCCTGAGATCGAATATCTCTCCAATCCGCATGTCGGCTCGGATCGCATCCGCCGCGTGATTCCCAAGATGCGCGCGCACTTGCAGGCACTTGGTTGCGCAATCCGCTTCGAAGCCCGCGTCGACGAGATTCTGCTGCGCGGAAACAATATCTCAGGCGTGCGTTTGGATAACGGCGAGACGATCGCGTGTGACCGGCTGATTCTCGCCTGCGGACATTCAGCGAGCGGGATGTTTGCCCACCTCAAAGAGCTTGGCGTGTTTATGGAAGGCAAAGCCTTTGCTGTCGGTTTGCGCGTCGAGCATCCGCAAGAAGCCATTAATAAAATTCAATTTCGCGAGCACGCCGCCCACCCCAAACTCGGTGCGGCCAACTACAAATTGGCATTTCATGACAAGAACGCCGACCTTGGGGTCTATAGTTTTTGTATGTGTCCAGGCGGTTACGTGCTCTCGTGCACGACCGATGGCCAAGGTACAGTATCGAACGGGATGAGCAACTATAGCCGGGGTTCACGCTTTGCCAATTCCGCTTTGGTGGTGACCGTCGGCGCGGAATCGGGGATGCAGTTCCGCGATGAGCTCGAACGCCGGGGCGCTGAACTGGTGCGCGCGGCCGGAGGAACCAAGGAATTGCCGGCGCAGCGCTTGGTCGATTTCCTCGAAGAAAAAGGCGGGCCGGTGCTCGCCACCTCGTCGCCTTCAGGTGTAGTCGCCGCCCGTCTCGACAAAATATTCACGCCTGAATTCAAACGCCTTTTCGCCGCGGGCGTGAAGAACTTTGAATCCAGCATGCAGGGCTTTATCAGCGGCGAAGCCCTGCTGCACGGAGTGGAGAGCCGCACCTCTTGCCCCATCCGCATCACGCGCGATGCAGAAAGTTTTCAATCTTTGTCACATCCAGGCCTTTACCCAACTGGTGAAGGCGCGGGCTACGCCGGTGGTATCACCAGCGCGGCCTGCGATGGGGTGCGGGTGGCGGAAGCCATCGCGGAAAATCAATAGATTGGGTATTTAATCTCAAAATGATTCAGTAAATTTTGGACCCGTCTAAACGGCACACGAAAAAGCTCTAAAAATACCTTAAAATCAGCCCCCGAACCCCTTGATATCGCGCCGATTTAATCCGTTAGATAGGAGAGGGGGAAGTCGTTGCAGATCACATTCAAGCGCCGGTTCGTACCGGTGCTCGCCTTCACCGCAATATTCTGTTTTTTTCAGAACTGTGGAATTCACAGCCCTGGTGTGGACGACTTGTCTTCGACCAGCTCGTCATGGGCCGGGTTCCATCAGAAGAGCGGATTTACCAGCTGTAACTCGTGCCACGATAAAGTTCGCCCCGCGGGAATAATCGCTTCAGCTAAAGGCAGTTTCAGCCATACGAGCAACGGAACGGCCGACTGTGTGGGCTGCCACACTTCGGTCAAAGCCAATATCGGCGTGACTTGGAGAGGCGGTCTCTTTGATCACAAAGACGCCAATGGATTTTCAGTCTCTAGCTGTTCGAGCTGTCACACGCCGCAAATGCCGGCAGTACCGGTCGGCACCAGCCAGTTTTCTCATGCTACGATCGGCACTTCCGATTGCGTCGCCTGCCACAAGAACACCGGCATCAATTGGTCGGGCGGAGTTTTCAACCATTCGCCGACCCCAGCTGCGTGCATGAGTTGCCACGCCGGAGCGGTGCCTGCAGCTGCGACGCTGGTCCCAGTGGGGGCCTCCGCGGATTTATTTGTCCACTCAGGCACATTCGGCGGTGATGGAGATTGTGTTTATTGCCACTCTTCAGTCCCGGCTAATATCGGAGTGCGCTGGACCGGCGGCACGTTCAATCACAAAGATCGCCTCGGCAACACCATCAGTTCGACTTGCCTTCCCTGCCACACACAACAGCGTCCGGTTGGTTTGAGCGGAAGCCCCGCCTTCGATCACGCCAACGGCGGAACGGGAGACTGCGCGAGCTGCCACAAGAATCCGGGCGGTCTCTGGTCCGGTGGATTGTTTAGCCACTCACCTCAGCCCGCCGCCTGCGTCACTTGCCACGCCAGTAAGCTCCCTGCGCCGACGGCACTTTTACCTGCAGGTGCGACGGTCGACTTGTACATGCACTCGGCGACTATGGGCGGAACGAAGGACTGCGTCTCCTGCCACACTTCCGTACCGGCGAATGTAGGCGTGAGCTGGGCGGGTGGAACCTTCAACCACTTGGGCGGCAACGGCTTGGCTGTTGCGACTTGCCTCGGCTGCCACTCCGGACAAAAACCTGTGGGACCAGTGGGTGGGCCTCCTGCTTTCGACCATGCAAGCATCGGAACGCAAGACTGCGCCGCCTGCCATAAGAATGCCGGAATCAACTGGGTGGGCGGAGTTTTCAATCATACGCCCACTCCCGTCACTTGTTCGCAGTGCCACAGCGGCCAGTTGCCGGCTGCAACGGCCTTACTGCCTGCGGGCGCGCTCAAGGATCAGTTTGTCCATAGCGGAACTTATGTGGGAACGGGCGAGTGTGTGGGTTGCCACACTTCCGTCGTCGCCAACATCGGCGTCACGTTCGCAGGCGCGACGTTCAATCACAAAGATAGTGCAGGCGTTTCCACCACCGCGACGTGCATTCCGTGCCATACCAGCCAGCGGCCGTTGGGCAAGATCGGCACTCCGCCCTACGATCACGCACTCGGTGGCACCGGCGACTGCGCCACCTGCCACAAAAAGCCCGGCGTCAATTGGACCGGCGGAACATTTAGCCACTCACCAGTCCCAACGAGCTGTTCGACTTGCCATTCCGCGGAATTACCGGCGTCGAACATTTTGA
>JAYWAE010000010.1:0-2939 GCA_043782715.1 Pseudobdellovibrionaceae bacterium
CGGCTACGCAGGCATGCGTCTCTCGCGCAACCGGCTCTTTGCTCATCCGCAAATGGTGAACTATTTGAAAGATCTTTCCGAAAGATTGCGTCAAGGCAAAATGCCCCTTCTGCTCATCGGTGACGTTAGCCCTCCGCGTGGCGGTCCAATGCCGACGGGCCACAACAGCCATCAAATCGGACTCGATGTCGACCTCTGGCTGCGCATGAGCCGGGCCCGCCCTACCACTAGTGAACGGGAATCCTGGTCCGCCACTGGCTATGTGATCCAACGCAAGAAGCTGAAAAAATCCTGGAGCAGCACGCAGGTCAAAATGATCGCCGCCGCTGCTGATTCGAGCGAAGTCGCACGTATCTTTGTCAGTCCCGCGATTAAGCGATACTTTTGCAATCAATTCCCTTCAGCGCCATGGCAATACCGGCTGCGGCCTTGGTGGGGCCACGAAGAGCATATTCACGTGCGCCTGCTTTGCCCCGCGGGCGCTGCGACTTGTGTGAATCAAGCACCCTTAAGTCCCGCCGACAATGGCTGCGGAACTGATCTCGATTGGTGGTTTTCGAAAGAAGCCGACGACAATTGGACCAAGATCAGTACTGATCATACTCCGCGAGTGTTTCCCGATATTCCCGACGCATGCAGCGACATGCCGACGCGCCCATGAATACGGTCGAGAAACATGCACTGTGGCTCCGGCTTCTCCATTGGTTTAACGTACCACTCGTGCTGTTGATGATCTGGAGCGGGATTCTCATCTACTGGGCCAATGACATCTACTGGCTGTTTTTTCCCGAAGCGTTTTACAAACTCTTCCACATCGGCGGGCGATTGGCTGAGGGAATCTACATCCACTTTTTCGTCGCCTGGTTTTTTATAATCAACGGCTTGTTGTATTTGATTTTTCTATTCGCCTCGGGCCATTGGCGCGAACTCTTCCCCAATCGGCAAACTCCCCGTTGGATCATTCCCACCATTTTGCACGACATGGGAATCCGCAAAGAGCCGCTACCACGGGAAAAATTCAATGCCATGCAAAAGCTGGCTTACTCGAGTGTGATCGGTTTTGGAATTCTCGCCGTTCTCTCAGGTTTTGCCATTTACAAGCCCGTGCAACTCGGATGGCTGACGGCATGTTTCGGCGGCTATGAAGTGGCACGCGGAATTCATTTTCTCATGATGCTTCTAATGACCGGTTTCATCGGCCTGCACGGGTTGCAGGTGGTTCGTGCCGGATGGAATAACTTCCGGGCCATGGTGGCCGGCTTCGAGGTCGAAAATGACAATTAGCCCGCGCCGGCGGACGTGGATCAGCTTTTCGTTTTTAATCGGCGGTTTTCTCGCCTTTTATTTAGTATGGAGCCGCCTCAACTCCGCGGAGCCCATCGAGGGAGCTCCGGCCCCCATGCGCCAAGTCTTCGAGCTCAATGGCCGGGTTTGGAAGAGCTTATTCAACGAACGCAAACGCAGCGAATGCGCAGCTCCGACGAAGGGTAAAATTCCGCGCGTCAACGGCAAAATCGGCTTAGACGCAGACTTCGATGCCAAAGATTGGAAGCTCGAAATCGTCGCCGACGAACAAGACCCTGCGAGTCCGCACTTCAGCGTCACACTGCAAGATATTTTAGCCCTTCCGCGCACCGATACCGCCACCAACTTCCGTTGCATCGAAGGTTGGAGCGAAGACATGGCCTTCGCGGGCGTGAAGTTTTCAGAGTTCATGAAGGCGTACAACCTGCGCGGCAAGCCCTACGTCGGTTTGGAAACGGTCGACGGTGAATACTACGTTTCGATTGATCTCGAAAGCATGCTGCACAGCCAAACTTTGCTCGCTTACGAAATGAATGGCGAGCCGCTCAAGCCCGCCAACGGCGCCCCACTGCGCTTGGTGATTCCCGTCAAATATGGAATCAAAAACATAAAACGCATCGGCAAAATATTTTTTTCTGACCGGCGTCCACCGGATTACTGGGCCGAGCAGGGCTATGACTGGTACGCTGGCTTGTAGTTAAACCGAAATTCGATCTATTTCGTTAAGGGAAAAAGCTGCACCGAGAGTTCATAGACTTCGGTGCGGTCGCCTGAGCCGAGAAAATCGCTAAGCGATTCCATAAACTCCACCGTCATGCGATTGGCCTCGGCCATCTTGGCCGGATCGGCCGTCAGGGTCATGGAAAAATGGCCGCGCTTTTCAAAAGGAATTTGCTCCACCGAGCTAGCCGCAAGGGCCAAAACTTCCTTTTGCAGGCTTTTCCTCGCCGCGCTGGTCTTTTCGCTGTCGATGGCGCTTGTGTAGCAACGTTTATTGACCAAATTTCCCTCACGCTCTTCGAGCATGCCGGCGGCGAGCAAATCGGCGACCGTCTGTGCGGCCTCCTCAGGCGAAATGCCTAGACGTTCGGCGATCCACTCGGGCTGCGAGCTAAAATCTTTGGTGAAAACCAACTCAAGGATCGCCAGTGATTTGATATTGGAGATTTTGGAAAAAAGCTCTTCGTCGATGAGCACGGGGCATGGCCGAAGAGCCGGTGCTTCTACGGCCTCGCCCAGTCGTTCGGCTTCATTCTTGCGATGCTCTTCGACGACGGATTGCAAAAACAGCCGGCCCATTTCTTTTTCCATCGCCATTTTTTCTGCAACCTTCATGGCGGCGGTCTTGCTCAATCTTTGCTTGCCGGCGAGAATTCGCGAAAGTGCGCTCGGATGCAACTCGAGCTGGGCGGCGAAGGCGCGCAAGGAATAACGCGAATTCGTGCGCGCACGGCGCGTGAGTTCTTCATCGAGTATCCGGATATGGAACAATCCGGCGGAGCATTTTCTACTGGCGGCCATAGGCCATATTATTCTTATATGGGTGTAGGATTGTCTACTGGCGAATGCGCGAAGTGCATCGCATCCCGACCTCTTTGTTGATGGATTTTGTTTGAGCTGGGGCGAAATGCCCG
>JAYWAE010000011.1:0-2916 GCA_043782715.1 Pseudobdellovibrionaceae bacterium
ATCGCAAAATTCAAAACTCAGCCAGGATCCAAACGATCCAAACGGTTGTCAGCAAAACCCGAATTCGCTCGCCTGCCACGGGAGCGGAAATCAGTCGCAGCTACAGGGTGAGAATTCATCCGCCGGATTTGCACCTGCTAAGGACGACAGCAAACCCAACTTCAATCCGATGCCGATGACTGCGGCGGATGGTGGGGCGCAGTTACCTGCGTTTGGCACTCCTACTGCGCCTGGAAAAGCGAATGTCGTGGCAAATAATTCCGGCGGGGCGATTCCAGGAAGCGGTGGCGGCGCCAAGCCGGCGTCACTCGACGCAAATGGCAAGGGCAAAGGCTCGCCTGGTTCGCCCGGTTATTCGACCGATATCTTGCAGGGCGATCGCTCGGGAGGATATTCCCAATCCGCACAACAGCCGGTGCTAGACGACGGCATGAATGGTGGTCCTGGCGGCCGCAATGGCACGGGCCGACAACTGGGCCGTGGTCTCGCAAGCGCCGGAGGAATAGACTTAAAACGCTACCTGCCCGGGGCGGCGCTCGACCCCAATCGCCGATTGGGCGGTTTAGGCAACTCTCGCGAGATCCTCGGCCGTTTCGAGGACATGTGGAAAAATGTTTCCATCCGTTATACCGAAAAATGCAAGCTCGGCATCCTTCTGGATTGCCACTAGGCCCTTGTTATAAACAGAACATTAGCCCAGTCGAGATTGATCGCCTGTAATGGCCAAACTCAGCCCGTTCATTCAAAATGGAATTTGCTATGAAACTCATGGAACTTTTCATATTCATTTCAATTGCAGTACCGCTTCAAGCGATTTTAGTTTTTGGGTCGGCTCACGCTACTAACTGCAAGTCATGTAGGGTCGATCCTGTATCCCGTTTGAGTGACCTAAGCGGGTTACTAACGCCTGCGCAATGGATTGAAGGTTCCGACCGGCATGTCTCCGTCGACGATCCTGCCGTAGGTACAATTGAATGCAACAACCTTTTGCGTGGTTCGGCAAGCGTGATAGGCCGCAGAGATGTGATAGTTACCGCGGCGCACGTATTGTACGATAAAACGAACGGGTGCGCTCCCATGAAAGGATGCGAATTCGTAACGATTGACCACGGAGTTGAAGTTCGCAGGGCCATCGGGGCACAAACTCCAAGGTCTTGTCCGATCACAACCGACCTTGATTGGGATGTTGCGACTCTTACATCATCTGTTCCAACCGACGTCGAACCGCTTCAGGTGGGAGAGACTACTCAAGGTGAAAGAGTCACAGCCCTAAATGGCGCAAATTACGACTTTATTGAAATGAGTAAGAAGAATAAGGGACGTCCTATTATAAAAAACGGAGATCTAGTTCGTATGAAGACATCCGCGCCCTGCGATAATTTAGGCCCGGGGGCTGCGCAGTTCACGGACCTTATCATGACAAATTGTAGCGCTGCGATTTTGTCTTCCGGGTCACCGCTATTAAACTCAAACCATCAGATCTCTGGAATAGTTATAAAGTCCACCCAAAGCATGGCGGACATCGACGCCAAGTTCGACAAGGGCGATTTTAAAGTCGAAGCTTGCAAATTCGACCCACAAAAATGCGCAACCTACTACCGCGCCATCGATGGCGATTTCAAAAAGGCGATTGAAGCCGCCATCACTGGGCAGAATATCTAGTTCTGAGCGGTTTATTAATAAACGTTCGGTAGTCACAAGTGATTATCAAATCCATCATCAAATCATATACTTGTATTACATTTTTTCAAAATGTGCCCAATCTTTGCCAAGTGAAATCGTCATCTGCATCTACTTGATTCTAGACATCGAGTAGTGGCGATATCTCCAAAAGTAGTTTAGAAGCACACAAGCAATTTTCCCACGGGACAATGACAATGAACGGCGTTCTCAAATTTGTCGAACGATTTGCAATTCGGGCAATTGGCGTTGATCAGGTTTTACCTATTCAGATCGATATCACCAATGCATGCAATTTGAAATGTTCCCATTGCTATCATCCACATCATAAGAACGACGGCGCGATCGGGCTTCCAGAATGGAAAAATATTTTGTGCCAATATAAACGGCTAATTGAACGGCTCCACTATCGGCCGATGGTAATTATTTGTGGCGGCGAGCCGTTCCTATCTTCGCTGTTCGAGCCAGTTATTCATCTCCTCGTGGAGTTGGATTTGACTTCAAATGTCACGATTATAACCAATGGGAACTTGATAACTACGGACAAGTTGGATGTTCTTTCGAGACTCAAAAGCGTTTGTTTGCAAGTGAGCGTAGACGGGCCTGATAGAAATCGGCACGATTCAATTCGTGGATTTGGAAGCTTCGATCGCACAATCAATGGAATACGGATTGCCAGGTCCAACAATGTATCTGTTCGCTTGCTGGCCGTTCTTTCGAGTCGAACCACAAAGTGGATTCCTGACTTCTTTGCTCTCGCTAAAGCACTTGACGTGGATGCTATGCACTTTACGCGGCTGATTGCCGTAGGCCAGGCCAAAAAACTAGGCGTGACTGATGGACCACTTGATCCTCTTGAGCTTAGAGACGCTTATCATAAAATTATTTTGGAAAGTTCGCGTTCTAAAGTCCGTTCGAGTTTTAATTCGCCCCTCTATCATTTGGTGTTTCCTGGCTTGGGGCGCAATGCTCGTTTCTGGGAGGGCTTAGTTGTCGATTTTAAGGGGAGACTTTTGGCAAGTAGCAGGTCTCGGATAGTTCTCGGAAATGCAATTGAGGACGGTCTTGAAACAGTTTTTCTCACTCACAAGCTACTTCGCGATTTGAAGGCGGGAAAAGTTGAGGTTTGTGGAACGTGCGAGTGGTTTAGCGTATGTGGTGGTGACCGAAATGCTGCCTATGCTGCCTCTGGAAATTTTCTCGGTCCAGACCCTGGCTGCTGGAAGCATCTTGAAA
>JAYWAE010000012.1:0-2911 GCA_043782715.1 Pseudobdellovibrionaceae bacterium
GTGTAGTATTTCCCACCAGCGGGGCAGCCTAATGCCAAGTGCATCGCGCAGGTTTGGCGAGGAACGACTTTGCAATGTAAATTCATGCCGGTTTTATAACTGATGAGATTGGGCAGGAGTGGTTCCAAGACTTTATTAGTTGCGTACTTAAAGCAGGCAAATCCATCATTCATGTTGGAATTGCAAAATGAGAGTGCTTGGCTCGCGGCGCCCGCTCCGAAAGCGTCACCCCCAGTGCCGGTAGCCGTTATGTAAATGGCGCCGGTTTGTCCCCCGTTCACATTGGGGAGATAGACATTTTGAATGTTGGACGCGAATTGCGAGGCGCGCATTCCAGGGATGCGAGCGCCCAACACAGTTTGAGCATAATCGATAACAATCGAGCGATTGGCATTGGCTCCATTGAAAACAACAGTGGAGTTCGAAGCAAAGAGCGTACATGGAATTCTTGACGACCCCATTTCACAACGTTCCATGACGAGTCGCTCGGCTTCACTGATATCAATAAGAGGTTTCGTAGCTTCATTTGCGATCGAAAAAATCGTTCCATCCAGACTTACGGCAATGGCTTTCGGGGTCAACCCGGCGTTGTAAGTGGCGATCTTGGCCGCGGCATCGGCCGGCCTCACAAAGGGCACATCCGTTATGAGCGTAGGATTATTCATTGATTGAGTAAACATCGTGGGCAGAGCGCTGCTCGCGCTTTCAAAGGCATTGCCAGTCGCGAGCAGTCCACAGGGCAAGCCCCGACTGATGGTGAAGCAAGCGTCTAAAGCGATTTTATTCACTTCTGCTTGCGTGTAACCGGCCGGACCCAATTTGACGAAGCCGAGTCCATTGCTGGTAATTGCTATGGCTTTGAGGCCAGCATAGGCGGCGTAGTTTAATTCCGTGATTTGCGTTTGCACCATTTGCGATTGGTAAATGGCAGGAATGGTGGAATAGTCGAATGCGTCGCCCTTAGCCCACGTGGGGCCGGAAGGTGGCGGAGGTACAACGACAGGGGGAGTGCCCGCTGTACCGCTGGTGGAGGCTGCTGACGAGCTCAGATTGGCCGGCAGGGGAGCGCTGCAGTTTTGAAAAACAAAGAGAACACCCAAGGCACTGAATAATCCCAACACGGCCGTGATTTTTTTCAAATTTCCCCCGAGGATTACCCAACCCAAGATTTATCGCATCTGTCTTATTCTAGAACAATATGGCTGAAGATCTATTGCAAAGTAATGGCTGGTTCAGAATGAGTCAGCCGGCTCCGGCGAAGGCACAGCAACGTGAATTAGTTTAGGTGCATGTGTCGAAATCATCGTGTTGGGAAGCCGGGAAATGCTCTCACGTGAAACTCCCGTTTTGCTTCTAGTGAATCCCAACATTTGGAGAGCGCTTACAGCTGCTCTCCAGTAGCTCTGAGTACTCTGAAACTGCCAGTTTGTTCGCCGCTAGTGCCGTCATATACGGTGATATGGTCGTAATTTCCACTGGGTTGAATTTCGATAATTCGATCTCCAGCATTATTCATGAAATTTTCAGTTGCGGCCTTGGTCATTCCAGGCGTGCCATCGGGAGCAGAGCCAAAACCCGAGTTCTTGGCGGTGGCTTGGCTGCCCGCACTTTGTTCGAACCATGCGGTTTGTTGATCGGCTGAGGATTGAATAGCCTTGCCAATTTCCGAAGTGCATTTTTTTAAATAGGCTAAATCGCCCGGGTCGGCTGTATGGCACGCCTGTTTGCATTTATTAAAATCCTCGTTACATTGCGTGTCTGCAATTTTGAGTGACTTGATCCCAGTGTCCAACGCCAGCGATTGTCCGTCGGCCTGCTGGGCCTGGCCATCAAGTCCAGCAGCACGCGACAGCATAGCCTGTGTATTCGTAATGGCCTGCTTTTGCCGGGCACGGCAATGTTGGATTTGGTTGTAGGATTGCTGTCCGCAGTCCGCCCAACCGGTGGACACGTAGAGAACTACAAATGCGGAAAAGTATATGGCTTGCAGTTTCACAATCTCTCCTTGGGCGTATCGTTTTTAAACGATTGACCGTCTGTGGTTCCAATCAGGTTGTGCAACTTCAATACCGGGCGATGAGGCGCCTATTGGGTAAGGGCGGCTCGCAGATGTCGATCTCTTTGAGGGTGTAAATCAAAACGCCGCATCAAAGCGAGGCATGGTTGGTCAGGGCGCTAAATCTAATGACAGTGGTGGACTGCGAAATTCCCCGCCCACTCTACCGGGCCCCTACAGTTTTAGCGAGGCTATCCTTTAGCCATCTGGTTAATTTGCGAATACAGCCTATGCTCCCGAAATGTTCCCGATCCTCAAGATCGGCTTAAACGTTAACCCGGTCTTCGTATCTTCGAACGCCTGCTCAATGTCTTTAAAGTCATAGAATTTAGCCATGCGATCAGCCGGAAATTTTCCAGCCTTATAGTACTCGATGAGTTGTGGAAGAAAGATTTTTGAAATGGAGTCCCCCTGGACAACACCCTTGATAATCCGTCCGTTCAATAAATTCATCATGTCGATTGCCACCGTGGTACCCGGCGCCGAGGTGGCAATCAGTGCCACTGTCCCCAGTAAGTCTGTTAAATGGGCCGGATTTGCTCGGGCATCCTGCTCTCGTCCTCACGGACTCGCCTGGTGGCGCGCTCCCTTTCGCCATCCTGGCTTCGGGTGAACCGACGACCATCGGGTTATGAGCCAGCTCATGCGTAAAATTGACAGTTTTGAAATCACGTGGGAAGTCTGAATTTTCTTACAATTACAATCCGTAGTGAGTGCGGAATGAGACGGACAAATTCGCGCTGTTAAGGCGTGTCACTGCCTTAGGTGTGCGATAAATATGCGATGAAAGTATGAGCCCATGACCTCCGCGTTATCTGCCCAATGGTCATTTCAGTTAGTTCCATCGCACATTCC
>JAYWAE010000013.1:0-2911 GCA_043782715.1 Pseudobdellovibrionaceae bacterium
TGGATACCGCTGCGCCCCGGCTTTTTCGCGGGCTTGGCGTGTAGGCCTGTTTCGCATTGAGTGGCTAGATCGCGCAGCGAGAGCCAATGTGAAACGCGTTCTTTCGCACTGAGCAGTGCGCCTTCGAGATAGCCCTGAAAGTCGCCGCCTGGGGCCTCTCCGACACCGAACCAGTTGGGTAAATCAATATCATTTAGGCGAACGTCCCGGACTTCACCCGGACGGAATGCGCCCGAATACGAATGGGACGCATCGGTACGTTCAAATGAAACATAAAACTTACTCACGCCGGGCGCGATTTTCTCGAGCTGGCGCAGAACGCGCTCAACAAATGCGCGTTCCTCGAGTGGATGGTGGAGGAGGGGCCCCGTGAGTACGGTCAGAAGACCCGCATCGCCGTCCTGGCCAAGGCTCGAAAGCCAGATCTGCTCGCCCGAGTCGGTCATGAATATCCCCGGGAATTTATACAGTCCGCGAAAACCTTTGCTGAATTTCAAATGCATTTTCACGCCGCGCGCATAGGTCATATTCTTGGCTTCATTCAGCATCTCGGGCGTGATCCCCGCGACTTCCACGTTCAACGACTGCAGCGCGTGCAACGGTGCCGCGAAAATAATCTGTTTGGCTTCAATCTGCACAGGACCGCCGGGCGCCTGAGCGGTAACCAGCACGGTTTGGTTAGGCGCGTCTACGATCGAACGGACCGAATGAGAATAGCGGATGCTCTCATGGTTGCGTGCCTCCAGCCGATCCACGATCTGACCCAGGCCTCCCGGTACTTGGAAGGCTTCATCGAAGTAGGGGATAAACTTAAAATGTTGGCCCTCATAATCGACGCCCAGGTAATCGAAGAGCACATGCAAATTGAGGTCTTCGATGCGCCGGCCGTATTCACTCCAAAAAAAGGAATCGACCAAATGGATAAATGCGCTATCGGCGCCTGATTTCTTCAAGTACGTGGCGATGCTGGTGTTGACCATCCACCGCTCGCGCTGCACATCGCCGTTGTCGCGCAAGCGCGCATCCCACGCGATCTGCGACAGCACGAGGTAGTTGGTCGCGAACAACAAGCGCTCGGCAGCGCCTTGTGTGTAGTGCTTGCCGTTGATCAGGTACTGCATGTGATCCGTACCGGGCGGCAAACGGCGGATGTAGGGGATTTCAAAACCGTTCAGCAGGCGGAGCACTGTTTTGTCGATCGAATTGATTAGATTGGCGCCTTCGTCGAGAGTCAGCCCCATGGAATCCACATCGGGCCGCGAGCTGACCCGTCCACCGGCATGGTCTTCAGACTCCAGCACCACGTGGTCGACTCCGGCTTGACGAAGCAAGTCCGCGGCTTCCAGCCCTGCGGCACCGGCGCCGATTATGGCGACCTCGGTTTTCACCACGGGCACGCCGGCCCAGGCTGTCCCAAATACGGTAATAGTTGTTAAAAGGGCATACTTAAAAAGACCCACCGGCTGGTTTTAGGGGGCTTTCGAATACCGGTCCATGAGATTCGCTATGGCCCGCGTCTTTGAATTTTTGCCTGGGTGGGCCTATCGCTACCGGCTCAGTGCGGCTCGCCCTCGTCATCGTCGTCGTCAATGCCGAGCTGAGCTTTAATGGCCTCAGGATCGAGGTCTTCATCCCAGTCGCCCTGCGCGACCTTCCCAGGCTCTACCTTTACGCCTAAAAGCTTATCGGCCTCGGCTTCGAGCTCGGAGTTGGCGGAGGTAAATTGCACGTAAATTTTGCGGCCTTCAAAATCGACTTCTTCCCAAAGGCGTGGGAAGTCCTTGTCACTCTCGGCGCTAAACGTCTGCTCAAATAACGAGGCCGCCGCGTCGACTGCTAGATGCAGCAGCTGAAGCACATTGTCCTTGTTCTTTTTGTAAGCAATAGAGACAAGCCAGTTGGCTTGTCGCATTGCCTTCTCGGCACGAAAACCGACACTTATCAGGATTTCCTCGGGGAAAATTTTACCCTCTGCCACAATCGTTCCCCGGCCGATCTGGGCGCTGAAATTCTGCTTAAAAACGCTTTGAATCTGCTTCATCAGCTCGGTGGGCAACGGGCTCCACTTGCGCGAGGTGCTAAGTCGGGGGTCCATACACGTTCCTCAGGTAAAGTTTTGACGAATTACCATGTCCGATTATATAGATACTCAATTCACTAAGTCCATTCTTTACCAAGGTGCTTACAGGGACATGCAAAACGAGATGAGCCCACAATTCCATTCCCTTACCCAGATCGGGCAGGGAGATGGTGTGTACATCTCCACCTATGGTTGCCAGATGAATGAGAACGACTCCGAGCGCATGATTTCGATTCTCGAGATGATGAACTTCCGCAGCGTGCCGTCGCCGGAGCAAGCCTCTTTGATCATCATCAATTCGTGTTCGATTCGCGAGAAGCCGGTGCACAAAGTGCATTCCGAAGTCGGGCGCTACCGCAAAATGAAAGAGGCCAACCCCCGTCTGCGCATCGGCGTGGCCGGCTGCGTGGCGCAACAAGAAAAAGAGAATCTCAAGGCCGATATTCCGCTGCTCGATTTTGTTTTGGGCACCGACGCCATCGACCGTTTGCCGGAAGTGGTCGCGCGCGTGCGCCAGGGGTTGCCAGTGATCTCGGCGCGCTTCGATCACCAGCAGCCGTATCACATCGAAACTCTGATTCGCAATCCGGGTGTGTCTACTTTCGTGAACATCACCAAAGGCTGCGACAATTTCTGCACCTTTTGTGTGGTGCCATTCACGCGCGGCCGCGAGCGCTCACGTCCGTTGACCCATTTACTAGATGACGTTAAAAAATTGGTCGACCGGGGAGTGAAGGAAGTCACGCTGCTGGGCCAGAACGTCAATTCTTACACCTCGGAATGCGGCACGAACTTCGCTGGCTTGTTGGAGAAATTATCGTTACAGACCGG
>JAYWAE010000014.1:0-7676 GCA_043782715.1 Pseudobdellovibrionaceae bacterium
ATTTGAGGGTTGGCTGAGAAGCATGGGGTTGCCGTTCCCAGCGCTGCAGGCCCGGATGGCCATGTTGTCTGAACTGACGGGCGGGATCATGATAGCCGGCGGACTTCTCACCCGTTTCGGGTTAGCCATGTGCTGTTTCACCATGTTGGTTGCGGCCTCGATCGGCCATAGGGGCGGCGGCTACTTGATCACCAACTCGCCTCCGGGCAATGAGTATGCCGTGAATTTAGCGGTGATTTGCGTGGTGCTGGCGCTGCTCGGGCCCGGCGCCTATTCGCTGGATGCGTTTTTATTTAGTTAGTCATTTTTCATATCATAATGAGAAAGTATCTCATTTCTCAATCTGAGTCGCAGGGCTAAAAAAAGGGCCAGTAGATACCGATAAGAATAGGGTGAGAGGAGGTCCGTATGCGCAGACCCAATAGACTGCAAACTTTGCTCATTGCGGGCGTCGCTTTGGTTCTCACGGCTTGTAGCAACGGGGGTAATTTGAACCTCGAGCCAGGCGCCAAAAAAGTCAACTCGAAGGGTGCCCCCTTCGTGACCGTAAACCAGGGCGGCCAAGCGCTAATCGTAGAGCAAGGTCAAACCGCCACCTCAGGCGTGCATGGCTACGTGACCGTACAAGCCGTGACGGCCAGCAACCTGTCCGGGGGGGCCGGGCAACCGCAGGTCATCTTGAACAAGGCGCAGGCCCAGGCCAACCACTAATCAGCCGTTTAATTTTTTAAAACCAGATCGTGAGAATTCATGTCTGGCGAGGATTGAGCGGGCAGACAAGCCGGGATATATTGTCGCCATGCAAATGATCGAGACTGCCTTTACCAAAATGATGAAGATTCGCCTACCCATAATCGCCGCTCCGATGTTTTTGGTGAGCAACGAGGACATCGTGTGCGAGGCCTCGGCCGCAGGGGCAATCGGTGCCTTCCCGGCGCTCAACTACCGGCCAATTGAAAAATACCGGGAAGCGTTGGCAGCGATGCGCAAGCGCTGCAAGGAACCAATTGGCCTGAACATCATCGTCAACAAAAGCAACACGCGCCAATATGACGATTTGAAAATCGCGCTCGAGCACGGCGTTGAACTGTTCATCACTTCGCTCGGCAGTCCACGCGACGTCATCAAGGAGGCGCACAAGAACGGCGCTAAGGTCATTTGTGACGTGACCAACCTCGAGCACGCCCGCAAAGTGCAAGACATGGGCGCCGACGGCGTGATCGCGGTGTGTTCAGGTGCAGGCGGGCATGCCGGGCCGATTACGCCGCTCGTTCTATTGCCCTGGCTAAAATCAGAGCTCTCAATTCCAGTGATCGCCGCAGGCGGAATCGCGCACGGCACGGGACTTGCGGCATGCCTCGCACTTGGAGCCGATGCGGTCTCGGTCGGCACACGCTTCATCGCCTCGCGCGAAGCCGGCGTCGATGCGGCTTACAAAAACGCAGTCGTGAGTTCGTCTGCCGAAGACATCGTCATGACGACGCGAATCTCAGGTACGCCCGCCGCTGTCATTCGGACTCCGTACATTGAAAAACTTGGCACCGACCTGCCGTGGTTGTTGAAGCAGTTGAAAGAAAACAAATACACGAAGAAGTACGCCGTACCGTTGATTCACTATCTGGGCATGAAAGCTCTAGAAGAGGCGGCCGAAAAGCCGACTTGGAAGACCGTGTGGAGTGCCGGGCAGTCGGTGGGGTTGGTCGATGAGATTCTTGGCACGCGCGAGATTATTGAAAAACTGGTGCGGGAGTACGAGCGGGCGCTTAAGCAGATGCCTGTTGTGCGTAGCTGACGCGCGGTTTCTTGGACGTCCAAGGTGCGGGGTTCGGATTATTGCCATAGTCTTGAGAATCAAATTCCGCCCATCGAAACGGCCACGGCGTCCGTCCGTCCATGAGATGGCTCTCCTCGCGGCCATCCAGGCCGCCGAGGGCATAACTTTTTAAGAATTAAATTTTAGAAAGACGAAATCACTTCGGCGCAGAAGTAAGGGACTAAACAATTAATGCATCATTCCTTAGTGCGCGCAAAGTGGAAATTATTGAACCTTAACAATCGCCCCTATACCTCTGCGTCCCTCGATTTTTCCGATCTTCCTGTGATTTCCAAATCTCGATCCAATCTTACGCCCTCGGCCGCCCGGATGGCGGCGAGGAAAGCCATCTCACGGACGGACGGTTTTCGTGGCCAATTCTCAAGGCGGCCGTAGTTTTACAAAACACGGGCGTTGCCTGAGATTTCTTCTTCTGATCCCAATCCCTTTTGAAAGGTGCGAATTCGGCACAAGTTCCTTCTCCGCGATTACAAAAGAGATCATGTCTAACCGATCTTTGATGAAGCTCCGATTGCTGAATTCGCACCAGTCAAAAAGAGGTACCGTGCGAGATGGAAAGATAGGTCGAAGTTTTTAAATCACTTCAAGCGACGGATCGTAATTACTTCTTCGCGCGCTTCTTCACCGACAGCGTAAGTTTGTACTTCATCACCGACTCTTCCGAAACGGACGGTACGAACGCGTAGCCGCTGAATGTCTTGCTTAGACGATCGCTCGAAGCCGCAGCTTGCGCGATGAGCTCGGCGACACCGGCACCTTCTTCACATACGAAGTTCACATGCCCGTCGGCGCGTTTTAAAAAATCGGCCTGAAAATCTTTGAAGATAAAATCGATTTTTTTACCACTGTCTTGAATGGCCTGAATCGCGCGCAAAGCAATGGACAACTCCGCTCCCATGGCGAGCGCGCCGAAGTACATTACGCCCAAGTGATTGCGCGTGCGCATATCGAGCCGCACCCTCACGACGTTGCGCGTTTCGCTCATCTCGAGAACCCGCGGAGTAATGAAGGCCAGCGCGGGGATTTTAAAAACCGAGAATGCGTTGATCAGCGCCGTCATTTTGAGATTTTGAAAATTCATGGCGGCGCCTAGTCCTATTTACTGAAAACTGCAGGTGAAACGTTTCGCAGCGTCGGTCTCTGCGAGTACGATGCGGCATTCGAGTTTCTCGGCCGAAGTCGCCATCAAGTTTCCCGAAGAGGTGGTGCCGAACGTGACCGCGCCGCCGTCATAGAGAATTTTCGCGTGCATTCCGACTGCCTTGGCGGCACCGACGTCACAAAGATAAAGGGGAAAGCCGAAGTGAATCGACGTGTTGTCCACGATGGTATTCGGACCGCGCGTGCAGTGGACGTCATGCCGATAAATCAATTGGCCTGGCGTGGAGGTGGAGTCGACCATGCCTCCGAGTAAGCGGAAGGCATCGATTATGCCCATGGCCTTTTCGCCTGTCACCGTGGTAGCCGAGACGCTCAAGCTCAGAAATAAAGCAGCAGCTAGTGTGAAAATGCGCACGCATTCCTCCTTAATATGAATATCCGAGGGAAACGCTAACGCCGGAAGGCGCGTGATGCAACGTTATAGCTCAGGTTGCGATTCGGCCAACCTGCGGCCCAAGTCTTCATGATAGCCCATGAGTTTCGACGGCATATGGTCGCCAAATCGCGTTAGGAACTCACGGTGGCTTTTGAGTTCATCGCTCCATGCTGCGGCATCGATCCTATTGATGAAAGCGAAGGCCGCGCGTGAGTAGTTCTCGAGCCCCGACCATTCGAGGTCGTCGAACGCGGGACTGGTGCCCAAGGCGTGTTTTTGGCCGCTGGCGCGGCCCTTGGTGCGTTCGAAGATCCATTTCAAGACGCGCATGTTTTCCGAGTAACCCGGCCATATAAACTGATTTTGTTCATTGCGGCGGAACCAATTGACGCCGAAAACCGGCGGCAGGTTGACGCCTTCACGCTCCATCGACAGCCAGTGCGCGAAGTAGTCGCCCATGTTGTAACCGCAGAAAGGCAACATCGCCATTGGGTCGCGGCGCACGACGCCGGTGGCACCAGTGGCGGCGGCGGTCGTCTCACTCGCAAGCGTCGCGCCGAAGTAAACGCCGGCGGTCCAGCTTTCGAGCTCTGTTACCAGCGGCACGAGCTGCGCGCGGCGGCCGCCGAAGATCATCGCGGAGATCGGCACGCCACTCGCGGCTTCGAGATTTTCGTCGACCGTCGGGCATTGCGCAATCGGCACGGTGAAGCGCGCATTCGGATGGGCCGCGGGGCGGCCGCAGCCGGGCGTCCACTCTTGGCCTTGCCAATCGATCAGGTGCGCGGGTGGCTCGGGCGTCATGCCTTCCCACCACACGTCGCCGTCGTCGGTCCGCGCGACGTTGGTGAACAGTGTGTTGTGGCGGATCGTTTCCATGGCGGTGGGATTGGTTTTGAAAGAGGTGCCGGGGGCGACGCCGAAAAATCCCGATTCCGGGTTCACCGCATAGAGTTGGCCGCCCTTACCTGGACGAATCCAGGCAATGTCGTCGCCAACGGTGGTGATCTTCCAGCCGTCGAATGTTTTGGGCGGCATCATCATCGCGAAATTGGTTTTCCCACAGGCCGACGGGAACGCCGCGCCGACGTAGATTTTCTCGCCCTTGGGCGATTCGACGCCGAGGATCAGCATGTGCTCGGCCATCCAGCCGTCTTTGCGGCCCATATGTGAAGCTAAACGCAGCGCCAAGCACTTCTTGCCCAGCAAAGCATTGCCGCCGTAGCCGCTACCGAAGGACCAAATTTCGCGCGAGTCCGGGTAGTGGACGATGTATTTCTCGGGATTGCACGGCCACTTGACGTCGTCTTGACCCGGTTCAAGCGGCGCACCCACCGTGTGTACGCAGCGGACAAAATCGGGTGATTCGCCGAGCTTGCGCCACACGCGCTCGCCCATGCGGGTCATGCGCTTCATGTTGACCACGACGTAAGGCGAATCGGTCAGCTCGATGCCGACGATGGAAAAAGGCGAGCCGATCGGACCCATGCAAAACGGCACGACGTAGAGCGTGCGGCCGCGCATGGAGCCAGTGAACATCGGATTTAATTTGGCGCGCATTTCTTCCGGTTTGAGCCAGTTGTTGTTCGGGCCGGCTTCTTCTTGAGTTTCGGTGCAAACGAAAGTGCGGTCTTCTACGCGTGCGACATCTTTGGGATCGGAGAGCGCGAGGTAACTGTTCGGGCGCTTGCTGGGGTTGAGCTGGCGCAGAGTTCCTTTGCGCTCCATCAAGCTGATCAACTCGGCGTCTTCGCCTTCGGTGCCGGTGCAAAAATGCACATTCGACGGCTGGCAGAGGTCGATGATTTCTTGGAGCCAACGGCGAAAACTGGGATTGTTGGTCGGCCACGATGAAAGAACACCCACGACTACCTCGATGTCCGGCGGACGGCAAAGCGCCGCCTGCCAAATTTGTGTTAGAAAGAGAGCTCTATATAATGGTTCCAACTCGGGTAGGCGCTAAAAAACGCTTGGCGTTATAATCTCTACATGCTTAGAGAATAATCATTTCTTGATGGGCGACTTGGCTCTTGAGCACTCTCTTTGGGGAGTTCCAGACGGCGGCTTTGTATTGCCCGCGGAGAGGCAATTCCGCAGAGTTTCCATATGATGGGTGACTTCCTCAATGCGAGCCTCGACGTCGTTCTTAAACTTTTCACGTAGAGCTGCAGTGTTGAGTTTCCCGCTCTCCACTTGGCGCTGATAAACTTTGGCGAGGTCGATGCGGACCTGGCGCAAAACCAGGGCGCCCCATTTGTTCGGCGCCAATCCCTGCGCTTTGGCGGCATTTAACGCCCGTTGAATCGTACCTGTTCCCGCATTGTGTCCGGCGCCGAGAAGGACCCAGGTCTCAATCATATTTTTAGTGCCGTCGCTGCTTAAGCCCGTCGTGGCTTGTACGATGCCGTCGATCTCGCGCAGGTACATCGCGGTGGCGCCCACCGAGGAAACCCGGCAGGCGGCGTTGGTTTTGGTTTTGAAATCGCCGTTGCAAAGTGCGCCGAGTTTCGGGTCGCGCGCGTTCACGGCTTTGAAGTAGGCCTGCCACTGCTTTTGGTCCTCGGACCCGTTGCGCGTAATTTTGGCGTTGATGTGATCAATGTTCTCTTGAACTTGTTGGCCGGCGCCCGTGGCGCCGCTGCCGGATCTGGCGCCGGCGTCCCAGCGCGATTCGCGAAAGATCAAACAGCTTAAGGCCTGTGCCGGCACATTGAACGAGTCTGCCGCGGCTTTGATCATGAGGGAGAAGTCGCGGTAGTTTTCGTGATAGCCGCCGATGTCGTAGCAGGCGAAATACTGGGCGAGCTCGTCGGGGGTTTTGAGTTTGAGCGTTTCGCGGATCAGGTCGCCAAGCGCATCGCTGCTGTCACCGCTGAAGATGGAGCCGCAGTCCTTGCAGGATTTGGCATCGAGCGGTTGCGGAAGCTCAGGCGCGAGCGGGGCGGTGACGGCCGCTTCGGTATCGGAGTCGCCTGCGGGTTCGTCGGGCTGCTCTCGGTTGAGTTCGCGCAGCAGCTCATCCATGGTTGTGGCGCCGGTGCCTTGCGCGCGCGCGAGTGGCGGCAAGATTACGAAAATGGCGATGAGAATGGGCCAAAGCCTGCGTACAACGTTCATGCTTTATTTTCGGCGAAGTGAGCGCATCTGTCACCGCTTGGGCAAAAGGTCTTGCCGGAAGTCGAGGATCTCAAGCCGGGCTGTAGCTTAGTCGGCTTGGCTGAACAGGGTTTCGGTTTCCATGAACACGTCTTGCTGGCGCAATTGCTGATAGTGAGTGTGGACCATGTTGAACAGATCTTGCTCGCGCGAACCGATGGGGCCATTGGCCGCCGGTTTGACGTTCAGGCCCATGCGGCGAGCCAGGGCATCGCGCTGGTTCAGGAATTCAGTTTGTTGTTGCTTGAAGCTGGAACTGTCGGATTCGGAGCCGGGTGTGAGTGTGAAGCTGGGGTTACTGGCCAGACTGCGCGCGCCTTCCGCAGTCGTGGGCGTGTCGCCTTCTTTGGCGGCGGCCGGGGCGGCGGCCGCGCCTGGGGCCACCGTGGCGCCGCCTTTGATCGCGGCCAATCGGCCTTCGGCATCCGCCGACGCATTCTTGGCGATCTTGTCGCGTTCACCGTCGGCCGAGGCCAGGGCTTCGCGCACGCCGTTGGTAGACAAACCAAATTTATTTAATTGTGCGATGATCGTGCCGCCAATGTCGCCTTGAGTAGAAAAGTTGCCGATCGGGGTCGTCACCTGGGAACCGTCGTCGCTGAGCCCGACGCCGTAGCGCTTCACTTCGTTGCGGATGGCGGCGATGTATTTGTTCGAATTATTGGCGTAGTCGTTGATCTCTTTGATGTCGGCGCCGTACTTAGCCATATCGACGTGGCCCGACTGCGTGCCCGTGTCCTGCAAGGCTTTGATCGCAGCTTTGCCGAACTCTTTGGCCTGCTTGTCGGCTTGGTCGCTGTCATAGGCCTGTTTGCCGGCCTTGACCAACAGCGGGATGTTCAAAGTCGAAATGCCCTGTTTGTAGTTGTTGATGGCGCTGCGGGCGAGGTCTTCCGATATGCGACGGTTGGTGCCGGCCGCCACAGTGCCGATATCGCCGCCGTAGTGGCCCGTAGCATCGACGATACCCTGCGCCAGCACCTGCGGTACGGCGAGAGTCAGGACAACGCTGATGAGAAGCAAGATAAGCGGCATACACTAGGTAAGAGCAATGCCCATGCCTTGCATCACTTTGACACTCAAGCCTTACGGTCAGAATTCGCAGGTTTATCTCGTCCCGGATTGAGACACACTAGAGCGTTTGGTTAA
>JAYWAE010000015.1:0-2901 GCA_043782715.1 Pseudobdellovibrionaceae bacterium
GTGTAGAGGCGGTCCTTGAGAATATCCAAGTACGTGGCCGACAGCTGATGGGCGAAGAAATTATTGAGCGCATGATAGACTTTGTAGAATTCAAACGCGTCATAGCCCGCGGTGCACTTTTCGATCAGGCCATTCAGTTCGTGCAACGCCCATTGATCCACCGGTGTCAGCTGCGCGTACGCGATGGAATCTTGGGCCGGATCGAAGTCATATAGATTGCCAAGCATAAAGCGAATCGTGTTGCGAAAGCGGCGATAGGTCTCACTCAGGCGCGTGATCATCTCTTTGCCGATGGTCAAATCTTGGCCGTAGTCCTCGTGCGAAACCCAAAGGCGCAAGATTTCGGCGCCACTTTCTTTGATAATATCTTCCGGATCGACCGTATTGCCCAAGCTCTTCGACATCTTGTAGCCCTGAGCATCGTTGACGAAATTATGCGTGATCAGCGCTTTGAACGGCGATTTGCCATAAGCCGCGACCGAGGACACAAGCGAAGTCTGGAACCAGCCGCGATGCTGATCGCTCCCCTCCAAGTAAATGTCGGCGGGCATGCCCATGTCAGGGTGGCGCATCTGTACGGAGGTGTGGCAGATCCCGGAATCGAACCAAACATCCAATATGTCTTTACCAGTGGTAAACTCAGCGTGTTTGCACTCAGCACAGGTTTTGCCCTTAGTAAATTCGCTCGCCGGCCGGATGTGATAGGCCTCGAGCCCCTCGCCCGATTTTTCCATCACGTCGGCCAAACGGTTCATGACTTCGCTGTCGATCAGAGGTGCTTTGCACTTTGCGCAGTAGAACACCGGCACCGGCACGCCCCAAATGCGCTGGCGGCTCACGCACCAGTCGGGAGAGTTGGCCAACATGGCCTGCAGGCGCTGGGCGCCCCACTTGGGAAAATACTCGACGTCTTTTTCCGCCGCCTTCAAGCACATATTGCGTAGCGGATACTTGTCGTCGTCCATTTTGATGAACCACTGAGGTGTGGCGCGAAAAATCAGCGGCGTCTTGGAGCGCGGATTGTGCGGATACGAATGCGTGATTTCTTTCACGGCCACCAGCGCGCCCAGTGAGCGCAGCTGTTCGACGATTTTGGGATTGGATTCCCAAATCGTCTGTCCCTGGTAATCCGGTACGTCGGCTGTGTAGCGTCCGGCGGCATCGACGGGGCTATGCACCGGCAAGCCGTACTTGATGCCGACGACATAATCTTCGAGTCCATGACCGGGCGCCGTGTGCACGACACCGCTACCAGCTTCGAGCGTGACGTGATCGCCCAGCACCACCAGAGAATCACGTTTCATAAACGGATGCTCAGCCTGCAGGCGATCGAAGTCGCTGCCCTTCTTAGAAAGCAAATGCGTGAGCGTGAGTCCGGTTTCTTTCTCGACGCTCTCTTTGAGGTCTTCAGCCAGAATCAAAACTTCGGGACCCGCATCGTAAAATCCATAGGTCAGCGACGCATTCAGCGCCACGCCGTAGTTGGCCGGAAGGGTCCAAGGGGTAGTCGTCCAAATTAAAAACGCGACGCGCTTGCCTGCGGGCAAACCAGCAAAGGTACTCTTGACCGCGAACTTCACGTAAATCGAAAGGCTCTTGTGATCGCGATACTCGACTTCGGCGGCGGCCAGCGCCGTCTGCAGCGCCGGACACCAGTACACCGGCTTATCGCCGCGCACGAAAACCCCATTGTTGAGAATTTTGGCGAGCACGCGGATCTCATCGGCTTCGTAGCCGGGATGTAAAGTGAGCCAAGGATTTTCCCAATCGGCCAACACGCCGAGGCGCTGGAACTGGGCTTTTTGCTTCTCAACCCAGCCCTTGGCTTCCTCGCGGCAGAGCTGGCGCACTTGTGCATCCGTCATCTCTTTGCGTTTCGCACCCAACTTTTTGGTGACGTTGAGCTCGATCGGCAAGCCATGGCAATCCCATCCGGGTACGAAAGCGGCATGGTAGCCGGCCATGTTGCGATACTTGAGAACCATATCTTTTAAAATTTTATTGAGCGCAGTGCCGACGTGAATGTAGCCGTTGGCATAGGGCGGGCCGTCGGGCATGACGAACTTTCCCTTGGGCGCCGGCCGGGCCATGATTTTTGCGTAGAGGTCAGCCGCCTTCCAAGCCGCAATACGTGCGGGTTCGTTTTGGGCGAGGTTCGCCTTCATCGGAAAGTCGGTTTTCGGCAATTGAATATTAGGTTGGGTCTTCTGATTTTCGGCCATCGAGCCAACATTCTACATACCGGCTAGGCAGTCAACAAGGCCCTTCGGGACTAGTCTACGAGGGGAACAATTCGCGGGCGCGTTCACTGCCAAGAGTAACCAAAAGCCGCAGACCTTCGCATTCGCTCCCGAGATTCAGGCGTTGTTGAATATCGCGCGCCATCGTTAACGTGCGCGCGTCGGGCTGCCAAGTAAAAGCTTTGGGTTGAGGCGGAGGAGTCGGAGCCGGGGCCACGTAGACCGGAGGCGGCGTATAAACCGGCGTCGGTTCATGTGCGGCTTGGAAAAGCCGGGTCACCGGGGCTGCAGGCGGCTCCCGGCGCACGGTGTATTCAACTTGTGGTGGGGGGGCGAAGGGCTCCTCGAATTGCTTGAGATCCTGCGCGAGGTGTTTCAAATCCTCACGAAAAGTCTCGCCGCTGACGGGAGCTTCCATCTGCATTTCACTGCGCCGGCAGGCCTGCAGATAAAAGCTGACCATTAGGTCGGCTGAACTCGCGCGCTCTTTCACGGCAGTAGGCTGGCGACTGATCCAATCAATCGCTTTTACCAATATATCTCTAGTGTATGCCTGCGGAGGCATGCTGGTTGATACGGCCATGAGAAAAAAATCCTAGGGATGCAAGCGCACGCTTTCAAGAAAATTTACGGAAATTATTTTTTATCAGTTTTGTTAGCG
>JAYWAE010000016.1:0-20028 GCA_043782715.1 Pseudobdellovibrionaceae bacterium
GCTTTGAACCAAGCGCGAGAACAAACAGCACAAGCGCACCGGTGTAGCCGGCCTTACCCGGCCAGCGGAAATAAACGAGCACCGAAGCAAGAGCAAAAAATGCCGCCAGCAAATCGCGGCCGCCCGACACCCATGCTATGGCCTGTACCTGCAACGGATGCAGTGCGAACACCGCCACCGCAAGCACCACTGGGATTTCCGCCGCGATTTTCCACCGCCGCGCGAAGGAGCGCACCAGCAAGAACACTAAAAAAATATTTGCTAAATGCAAACCCGAGTTGAGCAGGCGATAGGGCCAAATCTGATCATGACCCCAGAACAACAGCCACGCCCAGATCGTACTGATGATCGGCACGTACAATCCGAAATAAGGCTCCGTCCAAACACCCCACCACATCCCCATACGAAAGTAGGGATTGCGGAATATATTTGAGTCGTCGTCCCACGACAGTGGCGGTGCGTTCCAGAGCTCCGCGTAAATCACGGCGGTGATGACGAGAACGGCGAGAAGCGCCAGCCAAATCCACTTGCTGGACCTTAATGGAGTGACGTTAGGCTTTCGCATAACTCTTTACACGCATTTCACCATTGTGAATAACCTTGTCCAATTGAGCAAGTTGGTAAAAATAAGTGGTATGGACCTGTGGAATCCCGAGCAATACAAGAAGTTCCAAGCCGAGCGAGCCCGACCTTTTTGGGATCTGGCCAAGAAAATCGACTTTGCAAAAGTGTTCAGCATGCTCGACGTCGGCTGTGGGACCGGCGAGTTGACCAAAGCACTACACCTAGCGCACGATCTGCCGCGCACCGTAGGCATCGACTCTTCGGCCAACATGCTGGAAGAAGCCGACGCCGCCGCCCAAACCACACGCGGCCTCGCCTTCCACCACGCCGACGTCGAATCCTTCAAGCCAGCGGAAAAGTTCGATTTGGTATTCTCAAACGCAGCCCTGCAATGGGTGCCCGAGCACGAGGCCTTGTTCCAACTCATGCGGACCTGGCTCAAGCCCGGCGGCCAGCTGGCGGTGCAAATGCCGTTCAACCACGAGCATCCTTCCCATCGTATCGCCGAGAAAGTAGCCGCCCAGTTTGGCCTGAAGCCGCGCGAGATGCCTCTGCTGAGTGCGGAGAACTACGCGCGGTTGTTGTGGAACGCGGGCATGACGGGCATCGATGTGTCGATCAACGTTTACCTGCATCCGATGCCTAGCGCACTTGATGTCGTCGAATGGACCAAGGGTACATTGCTTACTTATTATCAAAAACGCCTCAACGAGATTCGCTTCAAGGAATTTGTGATGGAATACTCGCGTGCTTTATTGAAGGACACGGGCGAGGGGTCGTACTTGTTCACCTTTAAGCGCCTGTTCATTTACGCGCGCCGGGATTAGCGCGGGTTGGTTTATTTTCTTTCTTTGTTGAAATTTTGGTTCAGTTCGCGGATTGCCTATGGCCGTTTTATCGCGGTGGCGCGGGGGCTGTCCGTCCGTGAGAGGGTTGAATTTCCGCCGTCCGCGGCGGAAATTTCTTTTTAGGGCGGGGATCGGGGGTGAACATTCAAGAGCGAAAATTCGATGCGTTCGAGACCCCTCAACCATCCGGAGGGGTTTATAAACTGTCACCGATATACCCTTACTATTCTTTGCCTATGTTTCTGGTTGCACAAAGTTTTTCGATGCTATTTTCTCTATTGCTTCACGTCCCCTGCCTTATTTTTTCACGCTCTAATTAAACTGACCCCCAAATTACCTCCTCGCCGCCGCGGATGGCGGCGAGGTAAGCCTCTCACGGACGGAAAATATCCGCGGCCATTCCTCACGGCGATCGTCGGAGTCGTGAACGACGGCATTGGTACGATTGGGCCGGAATCGGGAAAATTCAGTGAGTCGAGATTTACAAATTTATTAAATTCAAATTTTGAAACGTGATCCAGTTTCTCTTTTGAAGCTGTGAGAGAAATTTGACTCGTGGAGAAAGAAAACTAATTTTGTTTGCTCGCGGAAAATAATTTGGTAGAACGGATCGTTTCCGCAACCTTCAAAATTCGAGATGACTATGACAAACATTGAATTGGCGAAGAGGATCCTGACGCTGGTTAAAGAGGAGACTCGACTCACTTTGGAGGTCATTCATTTGTTACGCGAAGTTGAGGTGAGAAAATTATATTTAGAAATGAGCTACGGTAGCTTGTTCGATTTCGCGCGAAAGTTTCTGGACTATTCAGAGGGCGCGGCCATGCGGCGGATCCAGGCGATGCGCCTCTTGAGGTCGGTACCGGAAGCCGAGGCTGACATTCGAGCTGGCAATCTGACCTTGAGCACCGCTGCGCAGGTGGAAAACTTCAGCCGCAAGAACGGCATCGACCGCCGGGTGGCAATTGATCGAGTGAAAGGCAAAGGCGCGCGTGATGCTGAGCGCGCATTATTAGAGCTTGCGCCGCAGGCGATCCCCGAAGAGCGGGTTCGGGTTGTTTCGAACGAGCACACTGAGATACGTATCGTGCTAAATGCGGAGCTGATAGCGAAGGCGGACCAGTTGAAAACACTTTTGTCGCATACCAACCCGGATATGAGCTACGCGGATCTTTTCGGCCGCGCCGTAGATTTCATGCTAGCGCGAGTGGATCCGGCTAGGCGCAAGACCCGTACGAAGAGGGCAGACGCACCTACTCAGCCTAAAAAAGTAATTTCCACGGACGAAGTTAATCGGCACCACGCTTGTAAGGACAAAGTTTATAGCCACGAGGCATATACAGACGAACCTCTTGCCACCAAATCGAAATACTCAACTTCAAATTCAGAACGCAGCGCGACTCCGACGTCGGAGTCGCAGCGCGAAAATTCCCCGCCGACGTCGACGTGCGGGACTTCGACGAAGGTGAATCCGGACAATGGATATGTCCCAAGCGCATTGAACACCTATATTTGGAGGCGGGATCAGAGCCAGTGCATTTTTATGGACGATTTTGGACGGCGTTGCGAATCTAAGCACTTGCTTGAGGTTGATCACATTTATCCGTGGGCAATGGGTGGGCAAACGTCAGCGGAGAACTTGAGATTACTTTGCCGGGCGCACAATCAGTTTTTGGCGGCGAAATTTTTTGGCGATGAGAAAATGCGGCGTATGCGGGAAGAGAGGCATTGATTTGCGGACGCTACAGACATTCTTAGTTCCAGAAAACCTCGTCGAGCTTGCCGCAGGTCTGCCTGGCGTAAATATGCCGGGCGGTAACTGGGATTGCTTCTTCGGCTTTCGGCCAGTGGCAGGCGATCATGACGTGCTTTTGCGATTGCACTTCTTCAGCCGCCCATTCGACCGGTAGGCCCGAGGGGAAGGCTATGGCTCCCTCGGGTGTGAAGACGAGCATGCGCTCTTTTGCTCGCAGCTTACTCCAGGCGCGGAACTGTTCGAGTACGTCCCGCCATGCTGGCGTGTTGGTTAAATCGACCGTTAGTTCCCAATGCGTGGGCGAGCTGACGTCGAGCTCTTTTAATGTGCGCTTGATGGCTTGATCGGTTTCTTCGTTAGGCTTGAGACCCAACGCTATAGACTGTTCGCTTACGGACTTTTGCAACCACATCACGCGCGCTTCCGCAGAAGTGTCGAGCAGCGGTGCTACTGGCGCTAGTGTTCGGCCTTCGCGGATGGCTTGCATGACGGCCAGTTTGCTGCGAATCGAAACTTTATCGAAGACGCGTGCTAGTGCTACCCCTAGTAACGGCCTAAAGCCCCACAGAGTGTGCTGCGGGTCGGCGGAGTCGGGCTCCATCCGCGCGCATTGATCGAAATGGGCGAGCGAGCGGAACGGCGACTTGCAGTACTCATCAAATCCCGGAGCGCTCGTGGGGAAGCGGGACTCGGCCAGCAGCGAGTGGCCGCTCCACAGGCTCTCGCCGAAGACCGTGCTCACTAGAAAATCGGCCACCACTTCGAGTTGAAAAACATTGGCGTAGGTCGAAGGGAACTGCCGTTTTAGCACGCCCATGATCAGCGCGCGCCGGACCTGTACGGTGTCGCTCAGCCATTCGCGGCCGATGCGTACAAAGCCATGGCCGAGTTCGAAGCCGTGCGGCGCTTCGAGGCTGACGTCGACCGCGAGCCGCGGCTGGCTCAACGGCAGCGCTTCGGCTAGGGGCTCCAACACTTCGAGCGCACGCAGCATTTCGACCTTGTCGTCGCTAAGGGGATGAAAAAGCCGGTTCAAGCTTAGCCGGCTTTCGTAGCGGCAATTTTCGATACGATCGGCGCCGATCTGCACGAAGCTAATAAACGACGAACCTATGCACTGCGTACGTACGGTCAACGACCGGTGGGCCACCCAGCACATGATGACGAAGGTCACCACCGTCAACGTCTGGGCGAATTTTTCGAGCGCTTTAGCTTGGGTCAATTCCGCCACCTGGAGAATAGTTCCGCCTCACATCGGGCGATCGCCTGGGAGCGATTGCCCTTCTCTATATCAAAAATCAGGCCCCGACGTAGGACAACTCACAGGCTGCTCGCGGTTAATGCGAAAAACTCTTTACAGAACTGTTCAATGTTTACACACGTGAAACGGCAGAATTGGCATAGGCATCGCAGACTTACTGGAGATACACCTATGTGCTCCATGGAGGGAGAGTTATGCATAAACTTTTTTCATTGACGTTCATTTTATTGGCGATTTTTTTGGTCAATTTCAGCGCAAAAGCGGAAGTCCGGCCTCAGCCGTTCGCGACGGCAGCTTGCGGCCAATCTCAGTCTGGATTGTCGCGCTAAACTCCAGCAGTTTGCTTAAATTCACGCCAGTCTTAAAACCCATGCCATGCAGCATGTAGATGAGATCGTCGGTCGAGAGATTGCCGCTCGCGCCCTTTGCGTAGGGGCAGCCGCCCAGGCCGCCGAAGCTGGAATCGAACACACGCACACCCAGATCGAGGCCGGCCAGCACATTGGCGAGGGCCGTGCCGCGCGTGTCATGCAGGTGCAGGGCAATTTTCTTGAGTGGAACTTTGCGTTTGAGTTTGGTTAACAATGAGCGCACTTGTTTGGGTGTGGCTACGCCAATGGTGTCGCCGACAGAGACTTCGTGCACGCCTAGTTTCAAATATGCTTGAACGAGCTCGATGACTTTTGCTTGCGAAACTTGTCCCTCATAGGGACAGCCAAAGGCCACGCTTAAATAGCCGCGTACTTTGCGTTTTTCTTTACGCGCCAGTGCGGTCACAGCGCGGAAGCGTTCGAGGCTTTCCGCAATCGTGCAATTGATGTTCTTCTTGGAGAAAGTCTCACTGCATGCGCCGAACACGGCGACTTCTGGAATCGCGGTTGTCAGCGCATCCGTCATGCCGCGCATGTTGGGCACCAGCGCCGAGTAACGCACACCCTTGGGCGGCGGTTTTTTAAACAGTTCTACAATCAACTCGCGGCTGCCCTGCATCTGTGGCACCCACTCAGGTGAGACGAAGGCGCCAACCTCTATGCGCTTGAGGCCGCTGGCGGCCAGATGGCGAATAAAAGCTAGACGCGCGGGAACGGTCAGCGTGCGCGCTTCGTTTTGCAAACCGTCGCGCGGGCCGACTTCGACGATTTCAACGTTACGGCTCATGCATCACCCACCCGCACGAGCACTTCCCCGAGCGCCACCTGCTTGCCGGCTTGGGCGCGCACTTCTTCGACTTTGCCTTCGCGATCGGCTTCGAGGGTGTACTCCATTTTCATGGCCTCCATTACGACCAGCGCTTGGCCGCTTTTTACCGTGTCGCCTTTTTTCACGCTCACACGTGTGACTTTGCCCGGCATGGGGGCCGCGATCACGCCGGAGCGAAGTGAGGCTTTCTCACCGGAAGTGCGGCGAGCCGCATGGCTCGAGTCGAGTACGTGCGTTTCACCGCGCCAGTGGAACCAGAGTTTGCCCTGATGTTTAGTCACCGGCACGCGGTACTTGTGGCCTTGAAATTCGACTTCAAGCCACCTCATTCGCGCCCCCAGCCAAAAGACCACGGATTGCCCTCGTTCGTGCCGCCACCGCGCGCACCACCCGCATCGCCGACTTGCGCGTTCAGCTGTTGCGCCATTTTCAGCTCGCTCTCGGAAAGCTCTGGAGCCTTAAGGCCTTTGCTGAAGTGCGTTTCAAAAAACCGCGTCGTCATCGTGCCGGAGAGAAACTCCTCATGACTGAGGATCTCTTGCAGCAATGGAATGTTGGTGCGCACGCCGAAGATCACGCACTCAGATAAAGTACGGCGCATTTTTTGGATCGCGCGAATGCGGGTCTCGTCCCACACGATCACTTTGGCAATCATGGGATCATAAAACGCCGTGATTTCGTCGCCGGCTTCAAAGCCGGTCTCAAAGCGCCGGCCCGGGCCCTGTGGCCAGTCTGTCGCGAGCAATCGGCCGGTGCTCGGCATGCCGCCCTTGTACGGATCTTCGGCGTAAAGCCGGCATTCAATGGCATGTCCGCGAGGTGTGAACTCCTTCGGCCAGGGCAGAGCTTGTCCCATCGCGGTCATCAGTTGCGCTTTTACCAGGTCCACGCCCATCACCAACTCGGTGACGGGGTGTTCGACCTGCAGGCGCGTGTTCACTTCCATAAAATAAAATTTGCCGTCTTGGAGCAGAAACTCAACTGTGCCGGCGCCGCGATAGCCCGCACGCTCGGTGAGTTCGCGTGCGACGAATGCGATTTCACGCCGCAGCTTTTCGTCCAAAGATGGCGAAAGTGCCTCTTCGATAATTTTCTGATGCCGCCGCTGTACGGAGCATTCGCGCTCGAACAGGGTGTGCACATGTCCAGATGAGTCGCCGAAAACCTGCACTTCGATATGCTTGGCTTGATCGAGATATTTTTCTAAAAACACCTGCGACGATCCGAAAGCGCTCTGGGCTTCGCGCTGTGCACTCTCGATTGCGTCTTTGGCTTCTTTGGCATTGCGGATGACCTTGAGGCCTCGCCCGCCACCACCGGCAGCCGCTTTGCAAATAACTGGGTAGCCGATCTTCTCGCACTCTTTGATCAAACCCCAAATCGCCTGATCCGCACCGGTGTATCCGGGAATGACCGGGCCGCCGTTTTTCTTGACGTGGGTTTTGGCGGAAATCTTGTCACCGAATAACCGGATGTTTTCAGGTGACGGACCGATGAACACCATTCCGGCTTCGGCAACGGCTTCGGCGAAAGCGGCATTCTCCGACAAAAATCCAAACCCTGGGTGAATCGCATCGGCGCCGGCGCTCAGCGCACCTTGCACGTTGGCTTCGATATTCAAATAACTTTTCGCCGACGGAGCCTCGCCTATACAAACCGTTTCATCGGACAACCGAAATGCAATACTGCCCTCGTCGACTGTTGAATGCAGCAAAACGGTCTCCAGCCCCAACTCTTGGCAGGCGCGAATGATTCGGACGGCCACCTCACCGCGATTGGCGATGGCGACCTTTTCAAATTTTCGCGGGCGAGCCATAGGGCGGTTCACTCCATCTTGGGCTTTTCTTGTCGAGGAAGGCTTGCAAGCCCTTTTGGCCTTCTTTGCCGGTGCGGGCGGCCGCGATGAGCTTGACCACGCGCGTCCGCGCTGTTTTCCAATTCACGGTTGAATACGACTGCAAAAGTTTTTTGGTTTCACGAACAGCTCCGGGAGCCGCGCCTTGAATCAGGCCGAATGTTTTTTCCAAATAACCATCGACTTCATCGATCGAACCCGTGAACTGCACGAGGCCGCCAGTCTTGGCTTCATCGGCGGCAAAAATCTTAGCTGTCGTGAACCACTCACGGATTACGGACGGCGACGCACGCTCGACTACGAACGGACTAATCACAGCTGGGATCAGTCCCCATTTCACCTCTGAAAAACTAAACTGCGTCGCGCTTTCCGCGGCGACGATGTCGCAGACCGCGGTCAATCCTGCGCCGCCGCCGAAAGCGTGGCCAAATACCCGGCCCACAACCGGCACCGGGCAGGCGCGAATCGCCCAGAACATGGAATACAGCTCTTCGGCATCCTTCAGATTTTGCTTCATAGTGTAGGAAGCCATCGACTTCATCCACTCAAGGTCGCCGCCGGCGCAAAAACTTTCACCCTCGCCGGTCAACAACACCGCACGCAGTTCTTTTTGTTTAGCAGCCGCCACGATGGCGCGCCGGATCCCTTGAATCATCCCGGGGTAAAATGCATTGCGCTTCTCAGGCCGGTTGAGCGAGATGGTGAGCACACCGTGATTTTGCGAGAGCTTGATATGCTCCATGATCACATCCTAAAAACGCCCTTGGTCTTTTCGGGCCAAGGTTTGTTGAACGAGGCGTGCAGCGCCAGACTTAAAACCTTGCGCGTATCGGCCGGGTCGATGATGCCATCGTCCCACAATCGCGCGGTTGAAAAATAGGCTGAGCCTTCGCGTTCGTATTTCTCCAGTGTCGGCCGTTTGAATTCAGCTTGCTCTTTGGCAGTCATCTCGCCGCCTTTAGCCTTCAACTGATCCAGCTTCACTTGCAGCAAAACGTTCGCCGCCTGCTCCCCGCCCATCACCGAGATGCGTGCATTGGGCCACATCCACAAGAAACGCGGTTGGTAAGCGCGGCCGCACATGCCGTAGTTGCCAGCGCCGAACGAGCCGCCGATCACGACCGTGTATTTCGGCACGCGCGCATTGCTCACAGCCATGACCATTTTGGCCCCGTGCTTGGCAATGCCTTCGTTTTCATATTTTTTGCCGACCATAAAGCCGGTGATATTTTGCAAAAACACAAGCGGGATCAGGCGCTGATCGCAGAGCTCGACAAAGTGTGCGGCTTTCTGCGCGCTCTCCGAAAACAAAACTCCGTTGTTGGCGACGATGCCGACCGGATAGCCGAAGATGTGCGCGAAGCCGGTGACCAGAGTAGTGCCGTACAGGGACTTGAATTCGTGAAACCGGCTGCCATCCACGAGCCGCGCAATCACTTCACGCACGTCGTAGGGAACCTTCGCGTCCTTGGGAATGATGCCGTACAGGTCTTCCGCCGGGTAGAGCGGGTCTTCGGGCTTTTGCAAAGGATACGGCAGCGTGCGCCGCGAGGGAATTTGCGCCACGATGTCGCGTGCGATCACCGCGGCTTCCGCGTCGTCGGCGGCCAAGTGGTCAGTTACACCGCTAATAGAACAATGCACGTCGGCGCCACCCAGCTCTTGTGCGTCGACTTCTTCGCCGGTCGCGGCTTTTACCAGCGGCGGCCCGCCGAGAAAAATAGTGCCGTTGCCGCGCACGATTACATTCTCGTCGCTCATCGCGGGAACGTAAGCGCCGCCGGCCGTGCAGCTGCCCATCACTAAGGAAATTTGCGGGATGCCTTCGGCGCTCAAGCGGGCCTGGTTATAAAAAATACGCCCAAAATGATCGCGGTCCGGAAAAACCTCGGACTGCAGAGGTAAAAACGCACCGCCGCTGTCGACCATGTACAAACACGGAAGGCCGTTTTCAAACGCGATCTCTTGCGCGCGCAGATGTTTCTTCACGGTCATCGGAAAATAAGTTCCGCCTTTGACGGTGGCGTCGTTGGCGACGATCACGCATTCACGGCCCTCGATTACGCCGAGGCCGGTGACGATTCCGGCACCTGGAGCGCCGCCTTCGTACATATCACCTGCCGCCAAAGCCGAGAACTCGAGGAACTCGGTGCCCGGATCGATCACGGCGTGAATACGCTCGCGCGCCAGCATCTTGCCGCGTGCGCGGTGCTTGGCCGCCGCCTCGACGCCGCCTCCAGCCTGCGCTTCACTCAATTTCTTTTTGAACACGGCGACGATGTCTTTCATCGCCGCACGGTTGCCCACGAAGGCTGCTGAATCGGATGAGATCCGTGACTGTAAAATCGCCATAATGAACGATATTATGCGGGCAGGAACTTCTCAAGGTCAAAGGCCACCTGCCACGTCAGCGTCGCGGCCAGGCGCCCGTCGTTGAGGGTCGCGGCTATTACGAAATCCGTTTCCGAGCTGGTGTTGCGCGCCAACTCCAGGCGCAGGCGCTCGCGCTCAGCGGCCAGCAGGGCAAATTTGAAATCCACGGACTGATCCACACGGTGGTGCGTCTCTACTTTGCCGATGCGCAACCGGTAGCGAAACGGAAATTCTTGGCGAAAGCGCAGCAGCAGCAAGCGCAGAGCGAGCTCCGATGCCAGCATCAAGTGGCCATGGCAGATCTCCCCGTCGACCGTGTTACGAAAGGAGATCGGCAGGCGCACCCAAACTTGCTCATCACTCCATTCTTCGATGTGTACGCCCGAGAACCAAAACGGCCACTCCGAAGCCCGCTTGGAAATCTGACGCGAGAGCCAAGGGCTCACCTTTTCGACTCGTTCGACGACTTCCAAGAACCGTTCCCATCCGAGGAATTTGTTGTGCCGCATCTGAATCTCCGTTACGATTTGCCCGACAATGTATATCACGCGAGGGCGTAAATGAAGATCGTTAGTACACTCGTTTTTGCCGCCGCATTGATCGGCACCTGGCAGATGAGCCGTGGGCATAGCCCGATGAGCCAATCGGTGCATGTCGGCATTCAGTCCGATCTCAAGAAAATCATTGCCGAATACGTGCAGAAAAATCTGCCTGAAAGCGGAAATCTACGTTTCGACAAGTTTTGGACCGAAGCCGTCAAGAAAGACAAGATCAAAGCTTCCTTCGTGTACTCGTTCGACGATTCGACGCGCACTGCGGGGACCGCGCGGGTTGAAATCTCCGGTTCGGCGATTTTAAACAAAGTCGATGAGAACTCCGAGACCGTAACCTACAGCCTCGACGAACTGCAGATACTCGACAACAAAGTGCGGTTTGAAGAACCCATTCAAATCACGGCCGGGGCTGAAAAGTCAGTGGAAGTGATCGAAGTGCCCCACAAGACGGAAACCAAATAATGGCTGCGCCTGCCGATCGCTATCTTGCCATCGATGAAGAAGGCTATTTTGTCTTCGACCAACAACGAGTCCAAGACCCGGAGGTTGGCCGCCCGCTGCTCGAAAACCTGACCATGCATGAAGACGGCAATCGCTGCTTCACATCGCTCAAAGGCGAGCAAGCGTGGATCGAAGCCTTCGACGAGCCACTCATCGTGCGCCATGTTTCCGCCGGTGGCGGCGAACACGGGGTGATGGATCTGCCCTACGGACTGCAAATGCGCCTGCCTTACGCCGGCCTATGTGTCGACGAGTGGGATCGTTTCCACGGGCTAAGTCAAAGAAACATTCCGTTCGTATTCTCGCGCCAAGCCCAAGTCGAATTTTTTGAATTGCTCGACGAATTTGACGACGACTCAGTCACCATCAAAGGCCGCAAATTTCCCACTCCGCGCTGGTTGAATCCGGCGCCGGAAGTGAACGGCGAAAAATTTTGGACTGATCTTTATCAAAACAAACAAGATGGTTGGGAACTCGGCCGCGAGTCGGTGGTGCTGCCGACCGTGCTGCCGCAGCTCAAGCTTTCGCGCCAACGCGTGCTGGTGCTCGGCTGCGGACGCGGCCATGACGCCGCCTATTTGGCCCAGCAAGGCCATGTGGTCACTGCTGTGGACTTCAGCCCCGAAGCCATCGCTGCCGCCAAGCAGAAGTACAGCGGCCTTGAAAACCTGAAAATGCTGCAGGCCGACGCTTTCGCGCTGCCGCCCGAATTCGCGGAACGTTTTGATTTGGTTTTCGAGCACACCATGTACTGCGCCATCGCGCCCGAGCGGCGCAAAGATTTGATCAAGATTTGGCGGCGCTGTCTGGCTCCGCACGGGCAGGTACTGGGAGTTTTCTTCGCCATGGAAAAGCGCACCGGGCCGCCGTTCGGCGGTAGCGAATGGGAATTGCGCGAACGCTTAAAGGATCATTTCGAATTGTTGTTCTGGACGCGCTGGCGCCACTCATTGGAAGCACGCAAGGCCAAAGAGCTGGTCGTCTTCGGACGTAAGAGCGCACGCTGACGAAGCGTACCAGGCGCAGCCACTACGCTGGCCGGAAGGCGGCTGTTAGTGGCCATGGCTTGTGGTTTTTTACCCAGCGCCAAAAATTCTAAAAAATCGATTTCATGTTTTAAGTTTGCCGTTTGATTCGCCAGCGGTTTGCATTCGTCGAGCGATTGCGGCGTGATGGATTGGCGGGTCAAGCGCCCCTCGCCCAGCGCGTAGACCAAGGCTTGCGCGGTTTTTTGGATGGCGTAGTTCAAATGTGCCTCGAGGTTTTCGGCCCGTTTGGCCGCCGTCAAACCGTAGTCCGATTGGTCATGGCCGAGGGGTGGGCGTTCTTCCGAATATTCAAAGTAGCGCGACTGGGCTACACCTCCGGGCACAAAACTCAAAAAATACGTGTGCGAGGGCTGGCCGTCCGTTCCGGGCAAGACAAAACGAATCTTGTTGAGACCGCTGCCATTCAGGGGCAGCACGAAGTTACCGGAGCCGGCATTGACGATCAAAATGTGGCTCATGTCTTGGGCTTCGAGCGAAGTGAAGATCAAATGCCCGTCGCTGAAAAGCGGACCGGGTTGCGATTCGCCGCCCACCAAGGCCGCGACGTGCCTGCCGCAATTGTAAGACTGTGTTTCAGCGGCCGTGGCCTTTGCCGGTTGTGCGAGCGGCCCGGCGGAGAGCCGGGACACCAATAGGACGCCGAAAACAAATAAAAGTCTCTGCATAGTCTTTATCTCATTACAAAGGCGGAGCCACGTGGGTTGCATTTGGCCGGGTTTTAAGGCGCCAGAATGTCTAAGAGTTGATGGCGTGTCGTAACAATAGGCTCTAAGCCACTAGGGCGTGCCGCAGTCGACGGAAAAAAGAGGGGCCCTGGTTTTCGCCGGGGCCCCACAAGTCACCGATTGGTTTTGCTGTAAGCCGGATTCTGTCTGGGCCGCCAAAAGCCGGTGAGCCAAGGGCAGCTGAGATAATCATTCGTCTGGGAGGCGGTTTACACCGCCCCTCTAGCAATCAACCCGGAAGTCAAAACGCGGGCCGCGCCTATATTCCTTCCCTATTTGATCTTGCTCCACGCAGAGTTTGGCTGTTTTCACTCCAGCGGCTCCCCTGGTGCCTCCCGTTCCCGGCAACCAGGCTCAATGCCCTGGACATTCTCTCTGTTCCACTAGTCCTCACCGCACTTTCGCGCGGTGGAAGGCCGTTAGCCTTTGCGCTACCCTATGGAGTCCGGACTTTCCTCCCGCCGTTTGCACGACGAGCGATCACCCGCAAAACCGGTGTCGGTTCTAGCACATTATGGAGCCGAATACTTGGGATTTTCGCGGCAGTGGAACTCGAGGCCGGCGAAATAGTCGGCTATGGCGTCGTCTTCTGGGGTTTTCTCGCTATCCGCTGCGGGGGTGCGCCCTCCGGCCAGCTCGCAGAGGTTCTTGACCTGATCCTCGCTCAACTCCCGGTCCTTCACGCGCTTGCCGATGTTGCGTTCGAGGCAGGCGCAGTAGGGTTTGGATTTTTTACTGGCGAGGCAGGATTTTTCGACCGAAGCAGGCCCCTCGGCCCAGGTCTGGGCTGTGGATACCAACAGGCACAAGATCAAAATCGTTTTGCCGGCCATGACTAGAATTGTACCACGAATTGACAGGATTCCGAAGGGCCGGGAAACTGTAAATGTTTGGAACAGACATACGCCTATTCAGCCTGGCTTTTCACCCGCGCACTCAGCTTAGTGTATCTGATCGCATTCTTGACGTTGATGATTCAAGCGCGTGGGCTCTGGGGCAAGCATGGGATCTTGCCCATGGAGCAGTATAAAAAAGCCGTTGAAGAACACGTCGATCAGAGCCGCTACTGGAAGGCACCTGCGATCTTTTGGCTCTCCACGTCCGACGACATGATCGTCGGCGTATGCATCACCGGCGCCGTCGCCGCAGGCCTAGCGCTGATCGGCTTCGCGCAGGGCTGGTGCTTGTTGATGTGCTTCGCGATGTACCTCTCAATCTGCAGCTTCGGACAGGACTTCATGTCGTTCCAGTGGGACGCGCTCTTGCTCGAGCTGGGATTTTTAGCCTTGTTTGTAGTGCCATGGAATCTGGACTTTGCTTTTCGCCTAGCGGTTGAGCCGCATTGGGTGGTGCGTGGCATGTTCTACGCCGTGCTGTTCAAGCTGATGTTCTTGTCGGGCGTGGTGAAACTATGGAGCGGCGATGAGTCGTGGCGCGATTTGACCGCGATGACCTTTCACTACTGGACACAGCCGCTACCCAATCCAGCCTCGCCGTTCATGCACGCTTTGCCGGATTGGTTCCATCAAGGTGAAACGGTGATGACCTTCGCCGTCGAGTTGTTTTTGCCGTTTTTGATTTTCTGGCCGCGCGCACGGGTTTGGGCCGCTGCTGGCTTTACGTTGCTTTCCCTACTGATCATGTTTACTGGAAATTTTGCTTTTTTCAATTGGCTGACGTTGGCGCTCGTGGTGTGGCTGGTACCCGATGGTTTTTGGGAAGGTGTGATGACGCGCCTGCCGTTGGCGCCGGTGCCGGTGACCGCGCCCATGTTTCCGCATCCGTTGACGACGGTGGCGATGGGCGCGCTGCTGGTGCTGACCATGATTTGGTGTGTGCGCTTTTGGGTGCCTGATGCGCTGGCGGATTTTTTCTCGCCCGTGCTGTCTTATGCGCAGTCCTTTCACATTTCGAGCTCCTACGGCCTGTTCGCCAACATGACCAAGACGCGGCCTGAAATCGTAATCGAGGGCAGCGCCGACGGGCAGAATTGGAAAGAGTACGAGTTCAAGTTCAAGCCGGGTGCGCTCGACCGCCCGCCGCCCATCGTGGCGCCGTATCAGCCCCGCCTCGATTGGCAAATGTGGTTCGCGGCCCTGGGCAGCCTGCAAGATAGCCCCTGGGTCGGCAACCTGTTGCAGAGGCTGCTGGAGAACTCCACCGACGTCACGGACCTGCTGGAGACGAATCCCTTTGGCGATCACGCGCCCAAATTTATACGCGCCAAACTGTATGAATACGAGTTCGCCACCCCTGAGGAGATTTTAGACTCGGGCAAGTGGTGGTCCCGCAAACCGTTGCGCGACTACACTCCTGTTTTCAAAGCACCCTAACCGGTGTCTCAGTCCGAGACATGTAAACTAATTTAATCGTAATTCTTAAAGTTATACGGACTTTCATCCGTATCTAACAATGAGCGTCTTCGGAGGAAAAAGTGCGTATCACCCCTATCCGTCTTGTCATTCTCGCGCTGTGCGCGCTTTCGATCATGAACTTCGCCCTCGCCGGCGCTGCTCAATAACCGCTAAGCTACCTAGTCGTCTAGCTTGCGTGAGCGGGCTGAATCCATCTAGAATTTTGCCATGCTCACTCTATTCTTCTGCCTTTTTCTGCGCCAGATTCATGCCGATGCCTGGGACGATGTTTTCAAACAAGCCGGGTTGACCCGCGAACAAATACACTTTGATCCCCTCGACGTACAGCAGTCCGGCGGGGCCGATTTACAAATGCCTTACTTCAAAGTGCTGCACGGCGATCCCTTGCGCATTCCCTACTACTCGCGCCTGTATCGCGGAGTTCTGCTCGACAGCGCCAGCGAACCCTTTAAAGCCGGAACCTCAGCACTCTTGCGCGTTGGCACGGGAGTGCGGCGAAATCTAGAAGGCGACCCGCTGGCCGAGGCCGCCAAGCTTGCCAAGGAACCGGATGGTTTGGAAAAGAGCCTCGCGCAGTTGCACAAACTCGGTGGCCATCCGCTGCGTGCCCAAGAAACAGCCGAGATCCGCAAACGGGCAAAGTCACTAAGGCCGGAAGTGAGGGAGCAAATCGCATTTTTGCTCGCCAGTGAAGCCCATGCCTTTGAATGGCGGCAGCGCGCGCTGCGCTTGCTCGACAAACCGTTTTTGCGCCAAGCTTGGCAAGAGCGCATACAACCACCCAAGCGCGAGGATCAAGAGGACCACAATGGTTTGACGCCCGTGCAGCGGCGTCTGCTGCGCGATGTGGATATGCCGGTGTTGATGTCGGGAGGGCTCGATCTGCTCCTGGCCGTTCAGCAGGTACGCTTGAAACTAAAGGACCTGACGGCCCACGACCAGTTCGAGTGGGACACCCCCCTCGGCCGCGTAATCGTGCGCGGCGGCGAAACGAATGACCTCTATCCCGGTGATAAACCGTATTTATTGATCGTCGATGGCGGCGGAGACGACACATATTTGGGCGGTGGCGCAAGTTTTGATTTGGATCATCCCATCGGCGTGCTCATCGACCTGAAAGGCAATGACAAATACCTGGGCAAGGCCGGACTCACGGCCATCGCGGGCCAATCTGAGCGCGGGTCGCCGAAGCAAGCTCCGAGTTTCGGCGCGGGGGTTTTTGGCTACGGCATTTTGCTCGACGCCGCCGGCGACGACGTCTATCGCTCGTTCCGCCAAACGCAAGGCCGGGGCGATTACGGCGTGGGCTTGCTCTGGGACACGGGCGGGAACGATACGTATGATTGCTGGGTGCTCTGCCAAGCCTCGGGCGAATTTGGTTTGGGACTTCTCATTGATGCCGCCGGCGCGGATAAATATTCAGCACTGATGCAAGCACAGGGTTTTGGCGGACCGCAAGGAGCAGGCCTCTTGATCGACGGCGGCGAAGGCGACGACAGCTACACCGGCGTTAGCGATCCACTCGATTTCCCGTCGCTTATCGACGGCAAATACAATGTTAGTTTCGTGCAGGGCGCGGCTTCAGGAGTGCGCGCCGATGGTACCGACGGCCACGGTTTGGCTGGAGGATTCGGCGCCTTGATTGACGGCGGCGGAGACAACACGTTCAGCGCCGGATTTTTCGCGCAAGGCATCGCGTATTGGTACGGCGTCGGATGGTTGAGCAGTGGCACGGGCCGCGATAAATACTTTGCGGTGAAGTACGCGCAAGGTGCGGCCACCCACTTCGGCGTCGGCATCCTGCAAGATACCGGCGGCAATGACGACTACACGGTCGTACAAGAACTCGGAATGGGCCACGGCCACGATTTCGGCGTCGGCATTTTGCTTGATGAGAGCGGCGACGATCACTACCACGCTCCCGGTTTTTCACTGGGCTGCGCCAGTGCGCAAGGCATCGGGATTTTTTGGGATCGCGCGGGTGACGATACCTACGAGTCGAAAGAAAAACAAACGCTCGGCTGCGCCAACATGCGCATCGACCTGCCCTCACTGCGCGTGACTAGCCGGACGATCGGGGTTTTTCTCGACAGCGGTGGCAAAAACGAGTTCAAAGCCGGTGCTGCAGGTGTTACGGGCACAAAAACTTCCGGCGCCTGGAGGCATTCACCGGAGTTTGCAAAAGGCCAAACTGAGCTGCCCGCGCGTATGCAAGACCGCCTGCTCGGCGTCGGCCGCGTGGTCAACGAACCGAAAACAGACGACCCGCTGTAAAACCGGAATCGAAGTTTTAAAAGGTGTCGGCCCTATGCAACGGCCCTTCAGCCAACCATTTGCCATTCATGTCTTCGCTCTTCAGTATCGTCCACCTCCGCGTTCGATGTCCTTGCAGGGACATTGAACGCGGACGTGGTTGGTTTCCCCACAAGGACATCGAACGCGGAGGTGGTTGGTGACAGCGACAACAGTTTGCTACTAGCTAGAGCGTCTTGCGTGGGCAATTTGGCTGCTTACATTACTCCTGGGCTGCGCATATGGCTATATTGCGCGCACAAGCGTATTTGTTGGTGAGCATGTCCCAGTCATCGTGCCGGCTGGCGCTCAAACTAGACCGCGCAAAATCGTCAGCTTCGCCTGGCCCTGGACTCCCGGCCTGTGCCGGTGAAGAAACATGGCGTACTCCCTCGCGGCGAAATACCATTTCAAGTATCACCTAGTTGGAGGCTCTTGAACGTGCGCACCTACCTCAGCTTCATGGTTTTCGCATTCATGACTTTGCCGGCATGGGCCGCGCCCACCACCGGCGGTACGACAAAAGCTGCAGCACCGAGTTCGCCCAGCGGCGGCGGTCACGGAGTTCCCGGCACGCTCTATGCCGACGCCTTTCTCTACTGGGGCTCCACCAACGGCACCGTGCAAGGCCAAAGTGAAAAGCTCTCACTGAACCAACAGGGCGCTGGCTTTACCATCGGTCCAATGTTCAATGAAACCTTTCTCGCGCTCGGCACCGATTATCGGATGGTCAACAATTCAAAGGCGCCTGACAGCCAAATCGGCAGCTTCAAAGGCACGCGCTGGGCACCGCTGCTTCTGGCGGCAGGCTACTGCGCGGAGAGTTTTCTGATCAAGTTCGAGTATGAACCGTTCGGTCTGTTCCATCTCACGCAGCCGACCTACCAAGGCGGCTCAATCACGTACGGCGGCGGTGGCGGTTTCCGCGCGCAGTTTCTTTGGCAAGTTTACGGCGGCTTGATGATGGGCCCGCATTATGAATCGCTCAAATTCTCCAGCCGCTTCGATTCGCAAAACGGGCAGGCCGGCAGCCAAGCACTGACCCTCACTCAAGTCGGCCTGACCGGCTCGTATGTTTTCTAAGGAGGCCTCTGTGAAAAAAACTTTCGCGCTTCTATTTTGCATGGCTCTTGCGGCGTGCTCGAAGAACAGCGTGTACAGCGGGACCGACAGCAGCTTCGCCGCGCTTTCGATCAGCAGTCTCTCACTGGGTAGTTTACATAGCTGCGCCGTTACTAACCATGGTACATTTTGTTGGGGTTCGAACGCCTACAACGAACTTGGTGACCGCTCGTTCACCGCGCAATCGCATCCGGTTCCAATGACTGAGGTTGACGGATTCTCCCAACTCAGCTCCGGCTATTCGTACAATTGCGCGCTGGTCAGTGGTCAAATACGTTGCTGGGGATTTAACTATCAAGCCATGCTGGGCAACACCTCCGTCAACAGTCAAGTGACTGCCACTTGCAGTATCAGCTCTCCATGCGACAGTCCCGTTCCGGTCGCGGTCGAACAAATCGGCGGCGGCGGTGCTTTGAGCGGAGCGCTCGCAGTTGCGGCCGGCACCCATCACGCGTGCGCAATTACTTCGAGCGGCGGCGTCGCCTGCTGGGGCACAAATTATTCGGGCGAGTTGGGCAACGGGACCATTACAAGCAGCGAAGTTCCCGTGCAAGCCACCGGCCTCCTTTCGGGAACCACGGCCGTCGCGGTGGCCTCTGGCGGTACGACCTGTGCCATCACCACGGGCGGCGCAGTCATGTGTTGGGGTTATAACCTGTATGGACAAATCGGCGACAACACCACCGTCGACAAAACAATTCCCGTCGCAGCCAACGTGCTCACGTCGGGCGTTACCGCAATCTCGGCCAGCGCCAATCATTTCTGCGCCATCCAAGCCGGAGCGGTCTACTGCTGGGGTCAGAACAACATTGGGCAATTGGGCGACGGCACGTTCACCAACCGGCACGTGCCGACCGCCGTGAGTGGTCTCACTACCGGTGCGACGGCATTGGCCAGCGGCGGTGACTTCACTTGCGCTCTCGTGAGCGGCGCCATCTACTGCTGGGGCTATAATCTCTATGGCAACTTAGGCAATGGCGCGAGCTCAACCTTCACCAATACGCCTGCTTTGGTCATAGGCATGGGATCAGGGGTCACCGCTATCGGCGCCGGTTTGTCCCACACCTGCGCCATCATGGGCGCGCATGTTTACTGCTGGGGCGACAACACTTATGGACAGCTCGGCACTGGCACGAATATTTCCAAAGCGGTACCCATGCAAGTCGTTGATCCCATAAACAAATAATATGTACGAATGGAAGACGCATTGAACTCCGAAATGGTCCCACAGGAAAACCCATCCTCGAGAAGTTTGCGTTGGGTACCCGCTCTTGCAGTCTTAGTCATGACTGTCGGCGGTGGCGCATTTTGGCTTTTTAACTACAAACCGCCAAATGCACACGTTCCTCCGGCCATTATGGATACGGCGAAGAAAATCGGCATCGATGTCGACCTATCCGGCGAGGGTGCGAAATTGCCAGCTGGAATGAATGCCGAACAAGTGAGTGCTGTTTTGCAATCCGAAGTATTAGGCCTGCGCCACTGCTATGAGACAGAAATCCAAAAGACGAAGGCGCATGACGGCCAAGTCATTTTACAGTGGGATGCGACCA
>JAYWAE010000017.1:0-2875 GCA_043782715.1 Pseudobdellovibrionaceae bacterium
TTCGACGGCAAATTTTTCCATGCGCACGTTCAAGGTCTCGTGCACGTTTGCGTTTTTTAGCTTTTGCAGAGTCGCCAATCCGGTGCGCATGGCGAGAGGATTGGCGCTCAGAGTTCCCGCTTGGTACACAGGGCCTGCAGGCGCGACTTGGTTCATCAAGTCCGCGCGGCCGGCGTAGGCACCGACGGCCAAGCCGCCGCCGAGAATTTTACCGTAGGTAACCAAATCCGGTTTAACGCCCAACATCTCGGCCATGCCACCGAAGGCAACGCGAAAGCCCGAGATCACTTCGTCAAAAATAACCAATGACCCGTAGGCCTTCGCCAGCTCAATCACCCGGTGAATAAATTCCGGCCGCTGGGCCAGCAAGCCGTAGTTGGCCGGTAACGGTTCCAAGATCACAGCGGCGATGCGGCCACCGTGGGCCTTAAAAACGCGTTCGACACCGGCTTCGTCATCGAGCGCGCAGGTGAGCGTTTGGCTCGCCGTTTGCTGCGAAACGCCGGCACTGTCGGAGGCCGACTCACCGGCAAGGCCGCTCCCCGCCTTCACCAACATGGAGTCGGCATGACCGTGGTAGCAACCTTCGAATTTTAAAATCGCGTCCCGACCCGTGGCGGCGCGCGCGACACGCAACGCGCTCATCACGGCTTCCGTTCCGGAACAAACGAAGCGCAGTTTTTCAACCCACGGAAGTTCATGGCAAACAAATTCGGCCAATTCCAACGAGTAGGGTTCGCAAGCGCCGAAGCACCAGCCGAGTTCGACAGTCTCACGTAGCACGCGTTCGACATCGGGATCGCGATGGCCCAGAATATTGGGGCCAAAGCTCTGGCAAAAATCGATGTAGCGCGTGCCTTCAACCGAATGCAGGTACGGCCCTTCCCCGCGCGCGAAAAACACCGGAGTCCCGCCGACGCTTTTAAAAGCGCGCACGGGTGAATGCACTCCACCAGGGGCCACGCGCAATGAGCGCTCGAAAAGTTCTTTGGAATTCATACCGTTCTCCGTCTAAGGAAAAGTCTCAGCCAAGAATTGCTCGAGGCCAGCAAAGACTTTGACCGGATGGTTCAGCCCTTGTTGGCGGCGCAAAAATTCAAACGTGCTTCCTGGACCGCAGGCATTGTAGCCGTTTTGGATTTCATTGGGAAAGAGTTGTCGCGCGCGTTCAAAGGTCGTGGTGCTCATCCAGAAAAAATGCGTCTTGCCGCGCAAATTCGGCGTGTCGGGCCGATTGGTGAGCCTATACGTAGAGACGATGTCCATGCCGGCCGCGGCGTGGCCGCGGTCGTGGGTCAATTTGGCCCAGCTCACGGGGCCAATCAGCGTCTCTAGGCCCGTAGATTCACTCTCGCCCAAGCCGTCGCTGCTGCCGTTGACCCAAATGCCGCGCGCCGCGAGCTTGCGCCAAGTGCTGACCCCCGCTGTCCAAACCAGCTGCCGATTTTCTGGGCGAAACCCGACCGGAAAGGCCTCGTTTCGCGCGACAAACAAAGCCGATTTGGTTTTGAGGTCGACGGTGACGTCGAGAATTTCGCGTTCAAACCAGCTATTGCCGGCTGGGGTGAGCGGGAAGATTTGCTCGCGCGTAGCGGCCTTGGTCCACTCGGTGGGGTTTTCCACGCTCCAGCGGCGCAAGACTTCGCCCGCGTCGGTCAAACCGCGAACCGAGGTCACCATTCCGTAATTGCGCAGCAGGATCGTGACCCCGATTTTTTGATGGCAACCGCCGCCATACGATTCGAGAATGGCGCGTTCGTCACGCACGCATTGAAAAGTTTTTTCGTCATTGAGGCGGGCACAAAGGCTCGCGACCGGCTCACGCTCACGCGCGATTTCAATCGCCAGCGCACCTTGCGCAGGCGCGCCGGGATTCAAGCTGAGGGGCAGAATCATAAAACGGCATTCGCGGACCAACGCGCGTAACCCGGCGGTGGAGGCGTCGAGAAAGCCGGCGTCTTCCGATTGAAGCAGCCGATCAAGTCCGGCTTTGGCGAGCAAAAGCGCCGCACCCTGTTCTTTCATTTTCGCAAGCCGCGTGGGCACGTTGCCGCGCACGTTGGCGAATTCTATTTCAAGTTTATGCGGTAAGAGATCATGCAGGCAGGCCGAGAGATTGTAAACCCGGCGCGGAGAGCTCGTGAGTACGGTGAGTTTGCCTTTCGCTACGGCATTCTCCCACGCCTCCTGCGCAATTAAAAAAATATCGCGAGCGTCGGCGCGCTCCATGGTCATGGCGATCTGCGTGCCTTCGCGCTCTTCAACCGGCAGATCTTTCCACGAGTGGACGACCAGATCGCACTGCCCCTCAGTCAAATCTTTGTAAAAATCCTCGGTGAAGACGCCTTTAGATCCCATCGAGGCCAGAGGCAAATCGAGGTTTTGATCGCCCAACGAGGCTTTGAAATTGAACTCGATGTGCGGGCGTTCGCTCAGCGCCTCAAAAGCACGCGCGACTTGCACGGCCTGCCAACGGGCGAGATCACTTTTGCGGGAAGCAAGCTTTAGGCGCATATGTCGTCCCAACCCTGCGGCCGGAGCAAGGAACGCTCAGTGGCTTTGATCGCGCGGGCTAGGATTTCGCGGCGGACAGCTTCAAGCTTGGGTCCGAGGCGAGATTTGGTACTTTGGATTTGTGTAAACACATCTTGTAATAAGAAGGAGGGGTGCTCGCTCACGCGGTCGGTGTGTGAGTCTTCGCGCAAATCGAAAAGTTGATCAGGCTCACGGCCGCCCAGCCAGTCCCGCACCTGGAGGGCGGTAAGCGGAGCCGCAATCACCACGGCGCCACCGTCATAGGCGTTGGTCTTAAGATCACGTACTTCACCAGTGAAAAAATCAACTTTACTAGAGTCACGCACGTGCACGATCGCCT
>JAYWAE010000018.1:0-7573 GCA_043782715.1 Pseudobdellovibrionaceae bacterium
AAATAGCCGCCGCATTGCGAGTAGTTCACTTGATTGTCCAAGGGCGTGATCCCGTTCTGGCCAGTGTCGAGGAAGCGCCGGTTGTCACTGGGCAGAGGCGGTTGATTCAAAACATTCTGGCCGGCAACCGAGGTATTGCCTGCGGTATCCACAGCCACCACTTCCCAGTTCATGACACAGCCTTGCGGCATGCCTCCGGGGGGCGAGTAGTCGAGCGTGTAAAAGAGATTGTCGCCCGCCGTATTGGGGGCGGGTTGTGAGAAGGACACGGCGGTCGGCAAAAATCCACACTGCTTAAGACGGTCGCACGGAACCCAATAGTTGGGGGTCGTGCGTACGGAGAAGTCCTGTAGCGCCGGATCGAACCCATTGTAATATCCATAAACAAGATCTGTCGTACTAACGACCCCGCCACGAATGCAAACCGGCATATTGTAGGTGACCGGCCCCCCCGTCACTGGCGCAAATCCCTTTTTCCAGCTGAGGTCGCGGCACAAGAATTGGGTTCCACGCTCGAATTCACGTTTCGGCACGGCCGTGTCTGCGCTCTGCTTGTACCCAATCTCCACCGTCATCCCCGTCTGCACGGTGGGATCACAAATCCCCGCGTTCGCAGGGCCAGTCAAATTCGACGCGGGAATGACCCGGTTCCAATTCGGCGGAGGCGGTGGTTTGCGGTCGCGCGGATATTCGAATTTCTGCGTGAAGTTACATTGCTCGGTTTGGTTTTGATTGTTTTGATAAGTGATCTGCACGTCGAGGTTGAATCCCTGTGCCATGACTTGCCCGGCCCCCCCCAGAGTCGCAATCGTGTTGGTGGGTCCGAATCCGGCATCTACAGGAGGCGTCGGCCAATAGCCCGGAAGATGGCCATAGGCCGTAGGATCGAGCCAATCTTCATAATAAGTGCCCGCCACGACGTTGTACCCGGAGCCTGGGGCATAGGCATTGTAAAGACCATTGGTGATATACTCGCCGAGCGGTCCGATAGACAAAGGCGCCGGACAATTCGCCGCAACCCACGGCGGACCCGCGGGGCCGATGAGGGAGCCATCCATGTTGTAGGGCCGGATCATGATTTGAACCGTCGTGTTCCGCCCTGGTGTATTTAAGTCATTCGACAAAGGCAGCGCGGCAGTCAACGGTGCATAAGCTCCATAGGCACAGCGTACGGCCGGAGTGTTGTTGTATATAGAGCTCAAAGTGCGCATCGATCCTTGAATCAATTCAGCATTGTGCAAGACGACACCATTGAAACTGTTTACGTTGGCGGGAGTGATGACAAAGCGGTTGGGATTGTTCGCTGGATTCGCAGGCGTCCAATCCAGTGCTGCATTGGGCAATGCGCGCGAGGTCTGCGCCGTTGCACTAAATCCAGGCACCGGGATCGTGCGCCCAGCGTTTGTTGCCAGCACGGGATTGAAGTTCATGACTTCGCGATAGTAAGTTTCCTCTTGCACGGCAACCGCCACCGCCTGCGCATGGCTGTCACAAGAGCGATTGAGCGAAACTTTCTTGTCCGGAATGATTTGGTCGAGTTGCGAAACCATGGCGGCGCCCACGCCGATAAGAGCGACTGCGACTAAGGCTTCGTACAGCGAAACTCCACGCTGCGAAGCCAGCGCCTGTCTCAAATGGGGACTACATTTCCATTTATACATTCCGTATATTTAGTTTATTCTGTCCGCACGGGAAATTGCAGGGTAAATATTGGGTTCCATACGCCAAAGGTCTGGTTTCATGCAGTCGGCATTGCGACAATGTTTTAGCTCAAAGCCGTTCCAATTTGGGATATTTACGGCTTTGTTTATGTGCGCAGCCTTCGTTTCGGCTTGCTCTTTTTGGACGGAGTCGGAGGTTTGGTCCGCCACTGTCGTCAAGTACATGGAAAACAACCCAGGCACATATAATTTCGCCATCAAACCACTGACCAACGTTCTGCTCTATCTCTCGTTTTGCATAGCCCGCATCCTCGACGTCCATCCCATGGATTGCGCCAGAGCGCTATTTGCGGCCAATTTCTTGCTGCTCATTTACTTATGTTACCGAGCCGTGCGCCGTTTTTCGCCGTCCCCCAGTTGGGTGGCCTGGATGATGCTTCTGTTGCTCAGCAACACATTCTTGCTCAAACGCGGCTCGCAAGTGCGCACGGATATGATCACATCGAGCATTTTGCTGGGTTGGATTCTGGTCAGTACCTCGGACGCTGCTGCGAGCTGGAGCCGCCGCCGCAAGTGGGCCGTGTTCGCCGCATTCACTGTTTTGGCGGCGGCCGTCACACCTAAATCACTTATATTTATGGCGGGTGCGTTCGCGCTACAGAATACTCAGGGCCGCCGCCGTTACGCTTTATTTGTCGCGATCGGCGCGTTTTTCGTGGCTGCGGCGGCGTGCCCCGGCTGGCTCGAAGAAATCCCCGCTTTGCGGTTTTTAATCGCTTCCTTCCAAGCCGGGCCCGGGTCGCCTCCTTACTTCGACTGGCGGCGCCTATGGCATATCCATCGTTTCGTTATGCAAAATCCGGTGTTCGCACTCTTGTGGATGCGCAATCTTTGGGCGGGCTTTTTCGATCGCCCGGGCCGCCCGCAGGCTTCGCTTTTTCTCATCGACTTCGCCAATCTCTTGCTCTTTGAACTGGCCATTTATCCCGAACGCCTTCCCTTCTTAATCGCCTCTCTCGTGCCATTTTGGCTGCTGCCCGCGTGTGAAATTCCGGCCGACCGCTGGTGGATCGGCTTAAAATCCCGTCTCACGCCAAGCTTTCAACTGCGCTCAGCGTTCGTCGCCGCCGGCATTCTGATCTGCAGCTTCTGCTCCTGGGAGTATTTCCTGTTTTTTCATCATAATTCGCGGCCTCATCACGAGTATGTGCGCTGGCTCCGGCAGTTTGAACCAAAGCTGAGCCAGCTAGAAGTGTTTGATCCGGCCGGTGTATTGCCTTTTCTGCGCGTGCATCACTGGTTTATCGGTCCCGGGGAAATTCACAATTCCGACGTGGTCGCGCGTATCAGCCAACACTTGCCGCAAGTCATAATTGCCTCAGACAAGATTTTTCTCGTCAGCAACGAGTTGCGCAGCACAATCACGGACAATTATTTTTGGGACGGTGCGGGTTTGCTGATTTTACGCACAGTACTTAAAGCTCCATCGGGCGAGGTCGTTTCGGGCAAAGAGCTACAAGCGAGCTTGCGGCCTTACATTTTAGACAAAGACGGGAATGTCTTGAGTGAGTTCCATTTGGAGCTGCATGCGGCTCAAGGCGATCTCGATCTCTCGCGCTTCGCGAAGTGGCGCACGCCCGATGGCGAACGTCCATTTGACTCGGACGTCAAACTTGCCGATCTCAACAACGACCTCATTGTGCCCAAAGGTGCAGACCGCTGGAAGATCATGCCACTCAAGATGCAAACTCCGTACACTTACAAGTGGCAGGAACTCTTTCGCTTCGATACCGAACAATAAATTTGACCCTTTGCATTAGCTTGCCGCGGGAATTTTTTTCTGTCATTCCTTGAAGACCATGAGCGATGCCGTTCTTTCTATAGTTATTCCGACGCGCGGAACAGTGCGCACCCTGCCACTTTTGCTGGCAAGTTTGGAAGCGCAAAAGTTGGACGGCGATTATACGATATTCTTCGTCGAAAACCTGGCGGGCGACCTCTCGCAGGAGCAACGCGCACTGATTTTACGCAATTCCAAAAGCCGCATTCTCACGGCCGGCCGCAAAGGCGCCAACGCCGCCCGTAATCTTGGGCTGGCGGCGGCGCAAGGCGAATTCGTGCTCTTTCTCGACGATGACTGCGAATGCCCGCACGCTGGCTATTTTCAGGCCGTAGTCGACGCCCACCGCGAGACTCCCGAAGCCTGTGCGATCGGCGGCGTGTACCTCAATCCGCCCGGCCTGAATCGCGTGTCGCGCGTCTACCAAGCGCTGGCGCGCTATTGGCTCGAGACGAGCAAAACCGTGACCGGCGATCAGCTGCAATTGCTCGGCGGTTGCGTCAGCTACAAACGCGAAATGCTGCTGGCTCAAGGTTTGAAATTTGATCCCGAAATTGAATTCGGCGGGACCGAGACCGACTTACACGAGCGCATGTATCTGCAAGGCCTGCGATTGATGATGAATCCGGCGCTCTCGAACATTCACCACTGCGATGTGGGTTTTATTTCGTTTATGCGCAAATCTTTTCTCCAAGGCGTAGGCCACACTCAGCGTGCCCTGCACCGGCCCAAACTCTCCGTTCCGCCCGTGGGTGGAAATTTGCGGCCGCGCGGTTTTTTAGTCACGCTCTACGATCTGGCTTTTCTATCGGGCAAGTACTGGTCGAGCGGGCAACCCGGCTATCAATATCCCCAGGGAAACCAAATTCTCACCAAGATTTTGCGGGAAGCGCCGGGCTTCTTTCTCAAGCACTGGCAGCTGGATCGCGAGAGCTGGTATTGGCGCTGGTGCCGCTACTCATCCGCTGTGCAACTCAAAGCCGCCTCGCTTTACTGGGTCGCATATCAGTACTATTGCCGCACCAGAGCCTTCCTCTATTGGAAACCAAGGCGCTGGGCCGCCTGGTTACATTGGAAGCCGCGCGCGGTCTTGGCCAGGCTGCGCGGTCAGATGATCGATTGGCGCTGGCGCCTGATCAACTTTAAAAATGATCTCAAATTCGCATGGTTGGGCTATGGCAATCACCGGGTTTTTGAGCGCTTCGAATTCAAGCCTCTCCCCCCGCCCAAATATTTTGAGCCGGGCGAGCTGGTGCGCCTCACGACCGAAGAGTTTGAGCGGCTGGAGGAGTCGGATCTAGAGGATTTGATTCGCCACGGCCGTTCGGTTGCAGTGCTCCTAGGCGACAGCGCGCTTTCTGAAACCGTCAGAGAAAAATTTGCGCGCTTTCAGTCGCGCCTGCACGGAGTGATCTTTTCCTTGGGCGAGCAATTCGACTTTCGCCGCCTGCTGCCGTTATGGAGCGCCATCCAACTTCCCATTTTTCTCGAAACCGAAGCTCACCCGGAAAACATCGACGCCGTTTATGATCATGTGAAAAACATTTTCTACATGGGGCAAAGCAAAGAACCTAAAGCGATCTACAGCTCCTGTGTGCAAACTCCCGAACCGCTGGCAGGTCCGCTGGAAAAAATCGTGCGCTCGCGGGTCAGTGACGCGCCTCCGCGCTTCTCGTTTGTCATCCCGATCTACAACAACGCCGATTACATCAGCAAAGTTCTCGACTCCATCGACAACCAAGGTGGCCCGCGCGAGGACTGGGAAATCGTCGCAGTCGACGATGGCAGCAAAGAGTGCGTGGTTCGCATCATCGAAGAGTGGATGAAAACCAAGCCGCCGATGAACCTCACGGCCATCCGCTGGTCACGCAGCCTGCCCAACGGTGGCTTCGATGAGTCGTTCCGCGCTGGGCGCGCGCGCAATATTGGCGTCAAACACGCGCGCGGCGAGATCTTGGCTTTTGTCGACTCGGATATTTTACTGGCGCCGGATTTCACCCGCGAAATGGCCCGCCTGATGGCTGAACACGATGTGATCCAGCTCACCCGGCAGATGGTGAAAAGCAAACCACTACAAGAGATCTCCTACGCGGCAATCGGGGGCGGCGACACCTACCGTGAATCTTCCTACTGGGAAGATTTCAAGCGCGCACCGGCGTGGCCCGAGCTGCGCAATTTTTGGAAATACACCTGCACCTACTGCCTAGTCATGAGCCGCGAGAATTACCTCCGCGCCGGTGGCTTTAAAGCCGCTTTCAACTGCTACGGTTTCGAAGACGTGGACGTCGGCTACCGGCTGGCGAGCTTGGGCCGTAGATTTCATTTGTGCAAGATGCCGGCTTACCATCTCTTCCCCGTGCTTACGGATCACAGCACGCACTTCGATCCCAAGCGCCGACAGCGCTTGCTCGCGACTTCGTGCCGCAAATTCTATTTGATGAATCTCGATCCCGAAATCTACCGCGACCTGTACACCGTGTTAAATCCGCCTACCTCACCCGTGTTCGCGGTCATGGCCTGGCTGGGAAAATGGGGCCGAAAAGTCTTAGCGCCCGTTCGCGGCTGGCCGAGACCTTACACCAGTCCCGGCAACTGATTCCGATTTTTAATTTTAAGAATGGAGCGTAATTTCTTCGAGCTCACCGCTGGGGTACTCTTGCAATTTGCTTGCAGTCTCGACGTCGTAGAGCGGCGCCAGAACCAGTTGATTGATCTGTTTACCCGCTCCCGGCAATTGCGCGATTTGTTGCTTAATCGCCAACGCTTCCTTGAGGCGGCCCGGCCCGGTCATGATGCGTACTCCCACCCAGCTCCAACTGAGCAAAGGTGTTGTGGCCTTTAATTCGATTAAACTTTCAATCACCTTCAGAAAGCGATCGACCTTCAAAAACTCCAAATGCAGGCTGAATCCAATTAGGCTGTACTGCATCAATTCAGCGTAATACTCCGGACTGCGGCTGCCGTTGCTCTGCGTGTGCACCCGGTGCCCGCGCGCCGCGATCTCCTTCGCTAAATCCATAAACCGCGGATTGAGTGTTGGCTCACCGCCGGTGAAAACCCACTTCCCCTTACGCCCCCGGCAAAAGAATCGCTCGACTTCCTCGACCGCGAACGAAAGCTGCTCCCAGGTTTTGTGTTCCTCATAAGTATTCGACGTCACCGGACTGCAGTACGAGCAAGAATAGTTGCAACGGCGGCCTATGTCCCAATTCAAGTTGAACGCGGTGTCAGGCTCCCAAATACGCCCGACCATCGCCGGCTCACCCATCGGAGCGGTAAAATCCAAATCTTCCGGTTTCAAACGGCCGAGGCGTTCAATGTCGGCTTCATTCTTCACTTTACTGAGGCGCATGTCCGCGCCACAGGTACAGAGCGCTTTGGTGCAGCGAAACCATTTGTCGCGGATCTTGTTGCCACCGGCGTAAACATTGCCGAGAATTCCACCTAGTGCACAGGAAGCGATAAATATTTTGCCGTCACCATTGATGAAGATGTTTTCGACGCCGGCCGAGCAATACCAACCGCGCCATGCGGAGATCTGGTTCGCCAGAGTTTCCTCGGGATTGTAAGCGCGGGCGCGGCCTTGGTTGTCCGCAATAAATATACATTTGGACGGGTCCATGTGCTACGACCTTACTCATAGAGGGGCGAATGGAGCAAGAAATCTCAGACGGTATCTCCCCGACATTTTGCGTGAACCCCTGGATTCAGCAGACCGTACTACCCACAGGTCGCTTCGGCTTTTGTTGCGCGGCGGTTCACGGTGGCGGCATGACCTCTTCCGACGGCAAAGCCTTTGTCGTCCCCAAGTACAGTTTTGAGGACGTGTGGAATTCAGGTGAACAGCGCGCCATTCGCCAGGCCATGCTCACAGGTAAAAAGGTCGACGGCTGTGCCCACTGCTACTATCAAGAGTCGATCGGCAAAAAATCCTCGCGCCAAATGATCAATGACGAGTGGCTTAGTAAAATTCCAACAGAAGTCATGGGCCGCGTAAAATACAGCCGCGAGAATGACGGCGCGGTGAACGAGCACGCCATGTACTTGGATTTGCGCCTCGGAAACCTATGCA
>JAYWAE010000019.1:0-7555 GCA_043782715.1 Pseudobdellovibrionaceae bacterium
CTTCAATTCGATCTGCGCCGGGGATAGAGAGCGGCGCGCGAAAAAAGCGCGAGGTGAGACCGGTGCGCAAACTCAACTTGAGCGCTTCGACTTCGGGCACCGGCAACTTGAGCTGGTCATTCAAGACATCGATCCAAATGCCTGTGGCGTACGAAATATCGTAAGTCACGCTATGCATGGAGTCTTGCCAGAGCTCGTCCTGGTTGAACCACACCTCACCGGTCTGCGGTTGCACGAGGAAAGGAGCGCCCCGGCCGGCGTGGCGAAAACGCGCGGCCGGCATTTGAGACCCGGCGCCAACAATCGCGCTTAGAACTTCGTTCTGCCGCGGAGTGAGCCCGCATGGCTCGAGCTGGCAATGGGCCAGTAGGCCTGAAAAATTCTGCCGTGCGAAGGTCAAGGCATATTCAGAGTCGCCTGCATCACCGCGGACCACAACCGGGCTGCTCGCACGGGCAGTTAAACTGGCAAGTGCGAGTGACAACAGAAGTCTAAGCATCGAAGGTTCCTTTCGCCTCGCGCTTGCGCACGGGGCAGAGCTGCAGTGAAAGTGAATAGAGTTCGTCCTTGGGCTCATCCCCACTCATGCTCAAAAAACTCGCCATGAACTCCTGCAGGCGGCGTTTGAACTCAGGCATTCGTGAACGTGGTAGCGCGACCATTGCCGAAATCAGTTCTTGCTCCTTCGAGTCGCCGGCAATCAGAGATTCGGAATGCATGGCATGAATCCGCCGGTGGAATTTCCGGCAGGCGCTTGCAGGCACCTCACCATGATTCCGGTAGCCTTCAGGATTTGCGACATAGCGGCCACCGCCGGTTTTCAGCGCGCCCATTTTCTGCAAACGGGCGAGCGCACCTTCGGCGGCGGTGAGTGAAATTCCCAAACGCCCGGCAATCCAGGCGGGATTCGCTTGAAAGTCCACCAGCTGCGTCATCGCGAGAATCGCAGGGTGATACCAATCCGCGACCAATTTGAATTGATCCTCTTGCCGCGCTTTGAGCGCGGCGGCCTCACGTGCATCGTTCAATCGCGCGCGCGCCAATTCTCGCACTTTGTGGTTGCGCGCGCTGTTGGCCAGCACCAAATCTTTGATAAAGGCGCGCTCCCCCGGCCGGCGGGTGAGCTTGCGCGCGACCGCATCTGAGTTGGCCTCCGATAGCCCCTGTTTGCCTTTCAAGACTTCACTCAAGCGCGACGGACTCAGCTCTAGATCGCGTGCAAAAGTGCGCAGCGAATATCTCGCACTTCGCTCCTTGCGCCGGGAAAATTCTTGCTTGAGTACCTCCGCGAGGGAGGAGCACTGCAGGGGTGACATGGCCAGGAACCTAGTTTCGGCCCGGTTTAGGGGTCAAGTGATTACAAGCTTTTAGGTACTATCTTCCAAACAGAGCGAAATCCTTTTAGGCTCAATCGCCCCCCTTTATTGACCCTGAGCGGTGGGTCGGGTAGGTATTGGCCATCCTGCGTTGGAGGGTGGTTTGGCGAAAAAGAAATCCGTCGATTTATTTGGTGATGAAGGTGGCCCCGCGGTCCCGCAGAATGAATTTGAAGCCATGCTAAACTCGTCCACTGTGAGTGCCCGCGGCCTGGTGCCCGGCGACCGGTTTCGTGGCGAGATTCTCGCGGTGAGCGGGCAAGAGGCCTTTGTTTCCACCGGCACACCTACCGACGCGATTCTTCCGATCAGTCTGACCAAAGAGCCGCCAAAGGCAGGCGACTTGATCGACGTCATCGTGGTGCGCGCGCGTGAAGGCGAGATCTTGGTGAAACGCGCCGACGAGCGCGGAGTCAGTGCCGATACCGACAGTCTCGAAGATGCATTCGACATGGAAATTCCGGTCGACGGCGTGGTGCTCGAAGCCAACAAAGGCGGATTCCGCATCAACATCCAGGGGCAAAAGGGCTTTTGTCCGGTTTCACAAATCGACTGGCGCTGCGTGAATCCCGCCGATTACATCGGCAAGAAATTTGAATTCATCATCACAAAATTCGAACGCGGCCGCGACCTGGTCGTGTCCCGCCGTAAGGTACTGGAGCTTCAGCGCGCGGAAGGTGAAGGCGAATTTCAGCGCACGGCTGAGATCGGCACGATTTACACGGGCACGATTTTTCGCATTGAAAAATACGGAGCGTTTGTGCGTTTGGAAAACGGCATGGAAGGTCTGATTCCAATCAGCGAGCTGGCTTTCGGCCGCCTCGGCCATCCGCAAGAGGTCGTGAATCTCGAACAAGTCGTGCAGGTCAAATTGATCCGCATGATCGAAGAAGAAAGCCGCCTCAAGCTGAGCTTCTCGCTCAAGCAAGGCGGCAGCGTGAACGATCCTTGGGTCGGCATCGAGTCGTCTTATCCCGTGGGCTCGCACCACGAGGGCCTGGTTGAACATAAAGAACAATTCGGAATTTTCGTGCGCATCGGTAATGGCGTGACGGGATTGCTGCCGCGCTCGGCGTGGCGCGATTCCACGGAAACCAGCCAGTACGAAAACAAACGCAAAGGCGACAAAGTCAAAGTGCGCGTCGACCGCATCGACACGGACGCACGCAAGATGTCGCTGTCCCTCCCAGGCGAAGACGACGATCAAAGCTGGCGCGAGCACAAAGCTGCAGCCACCAGCTTCGGCACGCTCGGCGATTTGCTCAAAAGCGTAAAGGTCAAATAGCAGCGATGGACAACGCGAAGGCCGCGGTCCGGCGGACCAGAAAATTCGGCAAGGCCGTCTTTGCGGTGGAAAAAATCCGCAAGGGCGAAGTCATCGCCGAATTCGACGGCCTTGATATCGATGATCATTACGAGCCGTGGACCGACGATTTATTTGAACACGCGATTCAGTATGCCAAAGCCGCATGGCGCGACTCCATTGGCATCGCACGCTTGTTGAATCACTCCTGTGATCCAAATTGCGGCATCAAAGAATTGTTCAAGATCGTCTCCATGCGCGACATCGATGCGGGCGAACAGATCACCTGGGACTACGAAATGACCGAGAAAAATCCCTGGTACAAATTGAAATGCAAATGCGGTTCGCCAAAGTGCCGCAAAGTGATCGGCCACTACCGCAATATGCCGCGCTCCGTGCGCAAACGGTACGCGGGCTATATTTCAGAGTGGATCACCGGTGGAAAGGCGGCGCATGGAAACTGAAGCCGAAATTCGCCGCTGCATTGAGCTGCTCAAGAAGATGGCCGGTGACGGTGCGGCCTGGGCGGGATTTCCAGATGAGTTACGCGAAACGCTGATGGAAGCCGCCGGCCGCTTTTCACGGCCCGCGCGCCTGGAGTCACGCCTGCGCAACCGTTCGCTCGAACGGGCTCGCCGCGAGACCAAAAGATCGGCCGACCGTGAAGTGCGTGGCAACACCGGTATTCGTGAAGCGCGCAAAGAGACCGTGTTCTCGGCGCCCAAGCAGATTGCCACTCCGGGTGAAACGGTTGGAGGCGAGCGGGTCCTGAATTCGCCGCGCAATTGCTACGTTTGCAAAGCGGAGTTCACGCGGCTGCACTTTTTTTACGATTCGATGTGCACGAGTTGTGGCGAATTCAATTATCAAAAGCGTTTTCAAAGCGCGGATCTCACCGGGCAAACGGCGCTGATCACCGGCGCGCGTCTCAAGATCGGCTACCATGCCGGTTTGATGATGTTGCGCGCGGGTGCGCGCGTAGTGGTGACAACGCGCTTTCCGGTAGACGCGGCTCTTCGCTACGGGCGTGAAGAAGACTTTGCAGTTTGGGGAGACCGGCTGACCGTGCATGGCCTTGATTTGCGTCACACGCCGAGTGTGGAACTCTTTGCCGGCTACTTTGAACGCACTTATGATCGTCTCGATATTTTGATCAACAATGCCGCGCAAACCGTGCGCCGTCCGCCTGGATTTTACGCCCACATGCTCAAGCAGGAGTTGGCGCCGTTCGACTGCCTCACGCCCGAAGCGCGGCAGATTTTGGGTGAACATCGGCGTTGCAGCGAACACTTGCGCACGCTCACCGGCGCGCCTGCCATGGATTCTTCTTTGCCCACCACCTGGCATGGCCAAGGGCTCGGCGTGGGGATTAGTGATTCCGCCCGCCTCTCGCAAATCCCATATTCGTATGACAACTCGCTGACCAATGAAGAAGTTTTTCCCGAAGGCAAGCTCGACGCCGACCTGCAGCAGGTCGACTTGCGCGCGATCAACAGCTGGCGCCTGACGCTCGCGGATGTATCGACGCCCGAGATGCTGGAAGTGCAATTGGTCAACTCGGTCGCGCCTTTCGTTTTGTGCAGCCGGCTTACACCCTTGATGCGCAGAAATCCTACGGGCCGGAAACACATCGTCAACGTTACCGCGATGGAAGGCAAATTCACGCGCTACACGAAGACCGACAAGCATCCGCACACCAATATGGCGAAGGCCGCACTCAACATGCTGGTGCACACTTCGGCGCGCGACTTGATCAAAGACGGTATCTATATGAATGCGGTCGACACCGGCTGGGTGACTGACGAAGATCCAGCGGCGCTGTCCCAGCGCAAGCAAGAGAACCACGACTTTCAGCCGCCGCTCGACATCGTTGACGGTGCCGCGCGCATTTGCGATCCTTTTTTCGAAGGTATCAACACCGGCAACCACTGGTGCGGAAAATTTCTCAAGGACTATTTCCCGACTGATTGGTGAACTTGCACACCGGTTTCACGCTCAAGGAATTACAATGAAGCAATTGATCTTGGTCACTCTAATAATTTTCGCCACCACGGCCTTCGCCAGCGCCGACGATGGCAACGTCATGAAGCGGTCCAAAGACGGTGTTCTGCACCCGAAGCCGCCGCCGGACAAACATGTTAGCGATGCCATGAGGCAGGCCATGGGCGGAGACCCGACGGTGAGCGTGGCGATGTCGAGTGATCCGCAGGGGCAAGACCGCATCGAGGGCAAATGCGAATCCAAGACAAAAGACGCGATTTCCGTGACTATTCCGTGTAAAGACGTCGAGCTGATTCTCAAGCGCGGCGACAAGACGATTGAGACCACCGACCTCGATCCGCGCGGAAACTTTTTGTTCGACAAGCTTTCACCCAATTACACCTATACGATGATGGTGCGCAAAAAGACGTCCACGCATTCCTCGCAGATGGACGGCATGAAAACCGGGATGATTTATACTTTTTCGATCGACGAATAGAACCGGGCCCTGAGTTCGTGGACCCGCGCGCCCAAAAAGGGAAGCGGCCTTAGATCTTTCCGTGATGGGCGATCGGGAACCGGCGCCCGCGGCCGAAGGCATGATCGCTGACTTTTAAAATCGGCGGCGCTTGCCAGCGTTTGAATTCACTCTTCATCATCATATCGAGAACGCGTTGCTCTTCGGCATTTCGCGGCGAGTGCAAGCCTTCAACCAAACGGCGCACCATCGCGTCAAGACGGTCGTAGGGTGGTAACGAGTCTTGATCTTTCTGATTGGGCCGCAGCTCCGCCGACGGCGGGCGCTCGAGAATACCCTCAGGGATTACCTCGGACTGTGAGTTGTAATGGCGGGAAAGCTCAAAGACTTCCGTCTTGAGCAAGTCACCGATCGGCATTAGTCCGCCGATGAGATCGCCGTAGAGAGTACCGTAGCCAGTCGCCATTTCACTTTTGTTGGTCGTGCCAAGCAGCATGCTGCTCTCTTTGTTGCTGATGGCCATCAAGAACATTCCGCGCAGACGTGATTGCAAGTTCTCGTGCATGATCCCGAATTCCATGCGGCCATAGACGCGCTCAAGATCTTTGACGACGCGCTCGTACTCATCGGCGATCGGCAGCTCTAGAAAGCGCATGCCGAGATTCTCAGCCAGCTTCTTCGACCATTGCAAACTTTCGCGCGCGGTGAAGGGGCCTGGCATGAACACCGCAGTGACATTCATCGGCCCTAGCGCATCGGCGGCGAGACAGGCAACGAGTGCGGAGTCGATGCCACCGCTCAAACCGAGGTGCACCTTTTTAAATCCCGTCTTGGCGAGAAAATCGCGAATACCGAGCACCAGAGCCGAGCGCATGATTTCTTGCGCGTTGGTCGAAAGCTCGCGTGTGCCACCCTCGGGTTTTTTGCCGTTTAAGTCGACGACATTCAGGTCTTCTTCAAAGCGCACCGACTGCGCCACGACTTTGCCGGTCTTGTCGAGCGCGAACGAGCCACCGTCAAAGATCAGCTCGTCTTGCGCACCCACCAAGTTCACGTAAACCATCGGCGCACGGAAATGCGTGGCTGTGGCCTTGGTTACGAGACGCCGGCTATGGAATTTATTTTGCGTGAAGGGAGAAGCGCTCAAGTTGACCACGAGATCAACGGAGCCGCGCTTGAGCTGCTTAAGCGGATTTTTGCCGTACTTCGAATACCAAGGATTATGCTTGAGCGGCCAGGCCCAAATGTCTTCGCAAATGGTGACCTGTACGCACCAGCCTTTGAATTTAAAATGATTTTTCGCCACTTGTCCGGGCTCGATGTGGCGACCTTCGTCGAAGACATCATAGGTCGGCAGCAATTGTTTGGCGAAGACGCGCGCCTTTTTGCCTTTTTCGAGCAGCACGGCCGCGTTCCAAAATCCTTTGCCGCTCTTGCTGGCATTGCGCACGATCGCACCAACCAGAACCGCCATGCCCTTGGGCACGGCTTTGTGGATCTCTTTGAGCGCGGCTTCCTGTTGCGCCACCAGGCTTGGGCGCTCCAAAAGATCGACCGGGTGATAGCCAAACAACGCGGCTTCCGGAAAAACTACGAGATCACAGCGGCGCTCGCGCGCACGCTGGATGTATTCAAGAATTTTGCGTTGATTGGCGGCGAAGTCGGCAAGAGTGGAATTGATTTGGGCCAGCGCTAAGCGCATTAGAGGTCTTCTTCAGTTATGAGTCACGAGCGGTTTGCGTCCCGTGTATCCATCCTGATAGCTGTGCCAGTAGAGAATGTCGCTCTCGGGATGTTTCCAGCAATAGTAGCCTTCTCCCGAATCAAAGTCGACTACCCAGAGGCCGCGCGGATCGGCGCCCAGCTTACGGATTTTATCATTCCAAGTTTGAATCAGCTCGTTCACCTGCTTTTCCAACGCGCAGATGGTTTCGGTCTGAGTCAGTTGAGTTGTTTCCAACCGAGCGATGAGCAATTCGACTTTGCCACTGTACTCCTGCGTGATTCTGCGCACGATTGGCAGAATTCGCCTGGCTTCATCCAAGTCGAACTTCCCGCGGCGGTTGATCGTGATTAGACCACGATCATCCATTTTCCCCCCTCTACCCCAGGACGTTTCCCCTTACTTGACTCGCAATGTATCCCCCGCGCCGGACGCTATGTCCATCGCGAGGAGAGGGTTAAAAAAATTTCTTTTGTACCGGTAATTAAGCAGTGGTGCGGAATGAGGCTGATTGTGCGGCGCGTATTATTCCATCGATTTGCTGACCTGGAGCATCTGACTGCCGAGGAAGAATACGAGAGAGATTACGATGGCTGCAATGATCAAATAGCGTAAGAAATTGCCGATGGTAAAACCGACCTCTCCGCCTTCGCCACTGTCTTTGCTGATTTCCTTACGTTTGAGTCTGGCCCTTG
>JAYWAE010000020.1:0-2864 GCA_043782715.1 Pseudobdellovibrionaceae bacterium
ACCAACCTCGGCGCAGCCACACCGGTGACGCTGGGCCAGGAGATGGGCAAAGATCTGCGCCAGAAAATTCTCAACGACACGAAGAGCTGGCTGGAAAGCCTCACTCGTTTGCGTGGACGCAGCGATAAGTTTGGGCAAGAGATCATTGTAGACGCCAAAGCCGTGAGTGCGGACGAGGCGTTGAAACTCAAAGCCATCGATTTTGTCGGTAACACGCAAGACGAGTTTTTGAAATTCGCCGCCGGCCGCATGGTGAAGATGGCCGAGGGCAAAGAGACAGCGGTGGTCACGGGCGAATTGCATCAAATGCCGCTCGACACCCGCTACCAAGTTTTGTCGCTGCTCACCGACCCCGAACTGGCCTACATGATGTTGCTCGGTAGCCTGGCCCTTTTGTATTTTGAGATCACGCACTCGGGGATATACCTACCCGGGGTTACGGGCGCCGTTGGTTTAGTGGTTTCGCTAATGGCCTTGCACCGGCTGGAAGTCGAGTGGGCGGGGCTGATTTTAATTTTACTAGGCGCCGCAATGTTGATCGCGGAAATGTTTTTACCAACCTTTGGTGTGCTCGGAATTGGCGGCGTGATCGCGCTTGGACTCGGTAGCCTCTTCTTGTTCGATCCGGTAAAAACCGGCGGCTATCACTTGCCGTATACGTTGATTGGCGCCGTGACATTGCTCTTCGCGCTGGCCATCCTGGGTCTGAGCTGGCTCCTGTGGCGGACGCGTCAGGTGAAGCGCAAGGGCGGGTTTGACGAGATCGTTGGGCATTCGGCCCGGGTTGTGGGCTTTGACGGCGGTTCGCGCACACGCGGTTGGATCGAACTGCGCGGAGAAACTTGGAAGTTCGATTCGGAAATGGAATTGGATCTAAATGACAATGTCAAAGTCACGAGTCATCACGGCCTGATTTTGCGCGTCCACAGGAGTTGAAAATGGAAATGTTCGGTCCGGGAATCATCGTTTTGATATTCGTAGTGATCGTACTGTTCACGGCCACCGTCAAGATTCTGCCGGAGTGGGAACGCGGAGTGATTCTGCGCCTAGGGCGGTCGATCGGAGTGCGCGGGCCAGGCCCGATCATTCTTATCCCGGGTGTGGAGCGCATCGTGCGCATCGACACGCGTACGGTGACCATGGATATTCCGCCACAAGATGTGATCACGCGTGACAACGTGAGTTTGAAAGTGAACGCCGTCATTTATTTTCGCGTCGTCGATCCCGAAGGTGCGGTCACCCGTGTGATGGACTACTACACGGCCACTTCGCAGCTGGCGCAGACTACGTTGCGCTCGGTCCTCGGCCAGCATCAAATGGATGAAATCTTGGCTACGCGCGAGCAAATCAATCATTCACTGCAAGGAATTCTGGACAAGGCCACTGAGCCTTGGGGCGTGAAGATCTCCAACGTCGAAGTAAAGAACATCGATTTGCCCAAAGAAATGCAATCGGCGATGGCCCGCGAAGCCGAGGCCGAGCGCGAACGCCGCGCCAAAGTCATCAGTGCCGAAGGGGAATTGCAACGGGCGCAGAAATTGAAAGATGCGTCGACAATTCTGGCCAGCTCTCCGAGCGCCTTGCAGCTCGCCTACTTGCAGACGCTGAGCGAGATCGCCAACGAAGGAACTAAGACGATCATTTTCCCGTTGCCGATGGATTTCATTAAACCGTTTTTGGATAACTCCAAGTAATGCGAATTGTCGGCGCCGTTGCCGCCGCGCTACTGGTTGGCTTTGCCGCCTCGGCGACGCAGGTGGAAGTGCGCGTGCGTCTTCAGCACGCGCAGGAGTCGATCGAGGTCAGCGGCTTGGCGATGCAAATCGGGCGGGCCGGGGACCCCGTGGGGGCGTCCTTCTCAAACGGTGTGGAGCACGCGACGATCCGCCACCTGCCAAGCGGAGTATGGTTGATCAAGAGTGGCCATGCACGCACTTGGGCGCCGGTGCACGCCGAGTCGCTCGCGGTGCGTGGCCAGATGTTGCGTCTGGGGATTACACCTGCGCCCTACGACTTGGAACTCTTCCCAAACCTCAAGCATGGCATCGACGTAGTGTCGCGCATGGATCTAGAAACCTATTTAGGTGGTGTTTTACCCTCGGAAATGCCGGCGGCTTGGCATATCGAGGCGCTCAAAGCGCAAGCGGTGGCCGCCCGTTCCTTTGTTATGCGTACGGCCTTCGAGCGCCGTAGCCGGCACTATGACGTCGACTCGACGATTTTTGATCAAGTTTACAAGTTCTATAGCGAAGTAAAAGAGCATCCCGAATGGGGCGAGAAAGTAACGCGAGCGTTGAAGGAAACGCGCGGCGAAGTTTTAGTGGACTCCGGCCGGCGCATTCTAAAGGCATTTTACTCGGCCGACTGCGGTTGCCAGACAGAAGATCCCAAATTCGTTTGGGGTAAGACCGGCGCTTTTGCATCGGTCAAAGATCCTTCTTGTGGTTCTCTGAGCCCGCGTACGTGGAAGCTGAGTTTGGAACGCAAGGAAGTGCGCGAAAAATTGATCGCGGCACTGGGTTTGCCCGCGGGCTCGGGATTGCGCACGGTAAACATTGGCGCACGCTCGCCGTCAGGCCGGGTGGCGGAGGTCGTGGCCTCGTTCGACATCGACGGTAAATCGCGTAACGTGGAACTCAAGTCGCAAGATTTTCGTCGCATCATCGGCTTCGAACGTGTGCGTAGCACGGACTTTCATTTGCGCTGGATGAGTGATCTGCTTGAAATCAACGGCCAAGGCATCGGGCACGGGGTCGGCCTCTGCCAGCGCGGTGCGCACGCACTCGCCGGGCAGGGTCGGACATACCGGGATATTCTCAAGCTTTACTATCCAAAAGCGAAACTGGTTTCTCCAAAATCAGTTT
>JAYWAE010000021.1:0-7522 GCA_043782715.1 Pseudobdellovibrionaceae bacterium
CAGATGACATGGTGCCAGGGATCGCTGCACCCCGTGGTCAAAGGCGCGTCGCGTATGCAAGCCGGTATGCGTATCGAGCGCTCGCAAGGCGCAATTGCATTTACCGACCCCGCGGATCGGCGCTTCTTCGCCTATGCGGAAGTGAACCCGCTTGACGAGTTGACGATCTCGCTGTTCACGCGCGACGTGCGCACCGGCGACCGTTCCAAGATTTTGCATGGCCAAGAGATCTTCGACATCATTCTCAGCTACTTCTCTGGCGAATATTCCGTTTTTAAAGCCCATTGGACACCGCTGACGGACGGCACGTTGAGTGACAATCTCACCGAGTTCAATCGCCAGCTGGCACATCATACGCCCACGGAAGCTGCCGAGCTCACCTGGACCGGCCGCCAAGCCGCACGCCACGGTTTGCGCGCACGCCTGGTCGGTATCGGCCCGGACGGTTCGGTTACCGTGGTGTTCGCATCCGCGCATTGACGTAGGCCGCTTGGCGGTTCGATTATAAAACAATGCGTTTTATCCTGATCCTGTGCATTCTTTCGGCCGCATCACCCGCATGGGCGATAGACCTCAAGCCCATTCTTGAATGGAGCGTGTCGGGTGGGTTCACGGATGAGCAGAGTTCGCAGAACTACACCTGCCAAATCTTCGCCGCCAAAGTGCTGGAGCGCCGGATTTTTGCCAAGCGTAGGCCCGTACCGCCAGAAGAAGTCATCGAACATCTTCTGCTGTACACGGTTAAACTCAGAAACTCGGCCATGGTGACCGGCCAGGTCGCGGAACTTATCGCCCATCCGAAGCCCTATAGCGGCCAACCGGTCTCAGACATACCGGACGAGAGGATGTCGGCCTTCGGGCGCAAATCCGCAATGCTGATCGAGCGCAAAGACCGAGGCATCAATCGATTCGACACTTCCAGGCCCGCCGGGCTTCTCGTCGGCTTCGCAAAAGCCAATTGCACGCGTCAATTTTCGCAAGCGCCCACCGCGGCCAAGGGGACGAGCCCCGTACTGTTCATCAGCGATCCGCCGGGCGCCGAAATTTGGGTCAACGGTGCGAGCACCGGTCTCATGACACCCAATCGAGTCGATTTGCCGACTGAAGGCGAATACGAGCTGCAAATAAAAAAGTCTGGTTACACGGACTCCGCGCCGGAGCGGTTACGCAACACGAAGCTCAACGCCAAGATCACGACCATTCTCAAAAAGCGCTGATGGGCAAATCAGCGCTTGGCCTTCTGCGTTTTGATTCTTTTCCGCACCGTGAATTTACTGGCCGGTGTTCGCTTGGATCCGGGCGCAGCCTGATCGGCCAAATTCAATATGGCCGCTGCATAATCATGACTGTTGTTGTACTGCATTAGCGCTTTAATATATGAATTTTGTTTACCTTCGCGCCAGCCACTCTGGTGCAAGTAAAAAGCCACGCTATGAGCGGCATCGGCCGCTACTTCCAAATCCGCTACGCTGCCTTTTTTGGCCGCATGGGCATAGTGGACATACGAAGATGGGATAAACTGCGGCATACCAAAGGCACCCGCGAACGATCCGCGTAATTCTTTGACCACGTTCTTGTCGCGCTTCTGCATTTTATCCAGCGCCTTCAACTCGCCGATCGCCCATGCCACACGTTTGTGCGTGCGCACATCGATGTCTTTTTTTACCTTGGCGGTGATGCGCGGAGTGTAGTGCAGAGCCGCGGTATGCAAATGCCGCTGTACCTCGGGCCGATCGGCCTGGATCAAATCCAAAAACACGCTCGGCACATGGAAATTACCTTCCGCCTTTCCGTGCCGCGACTCAATCCACATCAGACTCGCCACGACTTCTCCAGGTACGCCGTACCTTTTGCGGGCGCTGGTTAGAGATGAGGCGTTGGCTGCGACGAACTTGCGCACGTCTTCGACGGCGGCCTGGTCGACTTGCGGCCCGTGATAATCGGTTTTACGCAGAAACAACAGGGTGTTGAGTTCGAGCACCTGCTGAAATTCGGCCGTCTCATAAGTGGAGTGCAGCGTTTGAATAAATCGCGGTTTGAACCCCGCCGCCTTCAAGCGCTTTGCGACAAAGGCCCAATTCGCGGAAACGCCACTGCCTGCAGGTTGGCGCGATTTTTTCGCCGGCCTCATGACGGTCGCATGGGCGTGGCCAGCCAGTAAAAATATCAACATAAGCGCGCGGATCATATGCAGTTTATCGGAAGATTCACCGTTCAGATGAAGAAATCTTGTCGGCGGGCCGCTTGTACCTAGGCGAGAGTGCGTGCTATTTCCTCGGGTCAATCTTAAGAAAGGTATCCAATGAAATCACTTCTCGCTTCTTTGCTTCTACTCGCGTCCTTCCAAGCCTTCGCCAAAAAGCCCGCCACGCCGAGCGCCATGGCCGACAAAGACAAAGCCACCACTTCTGCCGCGACGACCAAAGTCGATACGGCCACCACTACGGCGACCACGACCACCAACAACGGCATGGACAAGGCCAAAAACATGGCCAACACCGCCCAAGAAAAAGCCATGGTGAACTTGAACACGGCCACTCCCGAACAGCTTGCGAAGCTCCCGGGCATCGGCCCCCAGCGCGCTCAAGCAATCGTCGCCGGCCGCCCGTACAAGTCGGTTGATGACCTCAAAAAAGTGAAGGGCATCGGCGACGGCGTGATTGCGAAAATCAAAGACAAAGTGACTCTCTAATTTACGCGAAAGCGACACCGCGGCTTCACCCATGAAGCCGCAGTGATTTGAGGCACCCGCATGGACCCTGGATTTTTTCTGACCCCGGCGGAAATGATTTTTCTCGGCATTGCCGTTTTGGTGACGCTTCCATTCGTATGGTTTCTACGCAGGATCCTGCGTGAGCTACGCAGTGAGGCTCGAGCTGACGGCGCAGCGCGAAAATCAACAGCCGACCTCTCCAAACCTCCCGACTCCTAATTTTCTGCCATGTCTTTCCCCAATATATTGAGATAACACCTAGCGGCAGACATCTCTCTTTTGCACCAAGGTCTAGGTTAAGTTACTAATTATTCAATGCTGTTTAGTGGCAAAATCACCAATTCATTCCTTCTCTATCTGGATCGGCACGGAGTTGATTCAGAAAAGATGATAGAACTCACGGATTTACCGACTGAGTTTTTGCGTGAGCCATCGTGCTGGATTCCCGCGCAAGATGTTGAAAAATTTATTGCTGCGATGGATCGCGAGTTCGGCGCGCACTTTCACGACAGCCTTCCCAAACTCGTCGGCCATGAATGCCATGAGCTGCGCAGCTGGGGCGTGCTCGACAGCGTGATCAAAATGATGGCCAAGCCGCAGGATCTTTTTCTGCAGCCACATCGGTTTATCAGTTACTTCGTTTCGCCGGCGCCGCCGGTAGGAAATGTTTTGCGTGAGGACGAGGCGATCGCCTTCGACTTGCCGATTTCAAATCAAGAGTTTCCCTATGTGACGGAATTTCTGCGCAGCGCTCTCGAAGTCTTGCCGTGCTACCTCGGGCGCGACGCCGCTCACGTCGAGTGGGCGCAAACGAGAATTTCGATCCGTTGGAGTGATTCGCAGAGCGCGCTGCTCAAGGAAGAAGACCTTTCGCCCAATTACAAACCCGAACTCGTGCAGCACATGATGGAAGCGCTCGAAGAGTCGCAACGCCAGATCGAAGATCTGCGCTCACAGCTGAGTAACGGCGACAGCACTCGCGCGCTGCCGATTCCAGCGACCGACACCGAGTTCGTGCAAGGCATGCGCACTTATCTAACACGCGCACGTGGCCACATGATGCGCTTGAGTGATTATCTAGTGCGCTCGCAACAGCTAGTGACGTTGCTCATCGGGCAAGATCGCCTCAACCGCCAAGTGCAAGAGGCGATGAAGCGTGTGGACTGGGACTACGTCAAAACACAGTCCTCGCAAGTCGCGCAAGAGACCGCCGATTTGCTCACACAATTTGAACAAGACCTCAACTCACGCCTGCGCCCGGCTGCTAAGAAACTGCATAAGCCACCCGCGCAGCGCTCGCTCGATTTGGAAACTTACCAATGAAAATTCAAAATCTGAAGGCGCGCGAAATTTTAGACTCGCGGGGCAATCCTACGCTCGAAGTCGAAGTCATAACCGAAGGCGGCTTCACCGGCCGCGCAGCAGTGCCCTCGGGTGCCTCAACCGGTGCTCATGAGGCGCTCGAACTGCGCGACAAAGATGGCAAGCGTTATCACGGCAAAGGCGTGCTCAAGGCCGTCAACAACGTGCGCGAGCTGTGCGCGCCCGCCGTCATCGGAATGGACGCCACCGACTGGCGCAAGGTCGACCAAAAATTACTTGCGCTCGACGGCACCGAGAACAAGTCCAAGCTCGGCGCCAATGCCATTCTCGGAGTTAGCCTAGCCACTGCCAAAGCGGCCGCGCTTGGCAGCAAACAAGAACTTTATCAGTTCCTAGGCGGCGGTAAAGCCGAACACTTGCCGGTGCCGTTGATGAATATCATCAACGGCGGCGCCCACGCCAACAACGGGCTCGACATTCAAGAGTTCATGATCGTGCCTCTCGGTCCGAGTCGCTTTCGCGAAGGCCTGAGAGCCGGGGCTGAAATTTTTCAAACGCTCAAAAAGATTCTCGACGAAGAAGGCCATTCGGTCGCGGTCGGCGACGAAGGCGGCTTCGCGCCCAAATTAAAATCCAACCGCACCGCCCTCGAATTTGCGCTCAAGGCGATCGAGAAGACCGGTTACAAACCGGGCGTCGACGTGGCGTTGGCGCTCGATTGTGCCGCCACCGAATTTTACGACGGCAAGATGTACAAGTGGGAAGGTAAACAAATTAGTTCCGAAGAACTGAGCGCCCTGTACCTGCAGTGGAGCAAAGATTTCCCGCTAGTCAGTATCGAAGACGGTTTGAGCGAGGATGATTGGGCCGGTTGGATCCACCTCACCAAACTGACGGGCGCGAAAATGCAGCTGGTCGGGGACGATCTCTTCGTCACCAATCCCATGCGCCTCAAACGCGGCATCGACGAGAAAGCCGCCAATGCCATCCTGATCAAAGTAAATCAAATCGGTTCACTCTCGGAAACCTGGGATGCCATCCAAATGGCGAAAAAGGCCGGCTACAAAGCCGTGATGTCTCATCGTAGCGGCGAAACCGAGGACGTCACCATTTCCGACCTTGCCGTCGCCTTTGACTGCGAACAAATCAAGACGGGGAGCCTGTGCCGGGGCGAACGTACCGCTAAATACAACCAGCTGCTCCGGATCGAAGAGAGCCTAGGCTCAAAGGCCAGCTACTGGAGCGTGAATGCGTTCAAACGTTGAGCCGGCGCGCCTCTCGGGATTACAATATCCATAGGCCTTTGGAGGTTTCGATGCGTGTTTTTTCATTTGCCATCTTATTGCTGCTGCCGCTGAGCCTTTTCGCGCAATCGCGTTACAGTTACGTTGAGTGCGCCGATAAATACCGGACCCGCTATCATGCAGCTGACGACCTCGACAAATTTTGCTATTCGCGCATCGCCTGTTCGGCGGAAAAAGGCATGGGCCGCGCCGGTTGTTCGGCCGCGCTGAACAAGAACGACAAGCTGTTCGCCTGCGTTCAAGCAAAAAAAGCGGTGTGCACAACGGGCCTTTGTCTCGAAGACACTATCTACAGCTGTGCTCATCGCTGTCCCGAAGGCAGCACCATCGCCGGCAATCGCTGCTCCACCGGCGCCGGCATGCTGCCCATCGTGTTCGAAGACTCGGCGGCTCATACGGCGCCAAGCTCAGCCCCTGCATCCGAGACAATTCCCAGCCGTGCACCCGCCTCCACCGGCAACTAAACCCAGACTTCGGTCTAAAATGCCCCAAGAGCCCATGCCCGGGCTGTGCTCCCGCCAACGGCGTCGCGAAACTAGACTTTGTGCCAGCTGGATTTATGATAGCCTAATTGGGTGAAGAGTTTGTTGGATGGATTCTTTCGCTCTCTCAATCATCTGCTGCAATCCCCCTTAAAAGTAATTTGGGTTTGTTTAGGGCTAGTCATGCTCAACCTCGTACTCGACGGCAGCTTGTTCCGCTTGTGGAGCCTTCACCGGGACTACGATGGCCTGCAGAGTGAAATCCAAGCGGTGAAGAAACAAAACGACAAGCTCAAAGGCCAGCTGCAAAAGGCCAAAGACCCTGCGTTCCTGGAGCGTGAAGCCCGGGACCGCTTTGATTTGGTAAGTGAAGGCGATCTCGTTTTCGTATTTTCCGAGGAGGAGACGCCGTAGTTTTCCCAATTGGGAGATCGCATTATGCGACCTCCCTAAATCAGGAGGCTCAATGAAGACAGGGCGAATCAAGTGGTTCAATGACGTATCTAACCACGGCTACATCGTACTTTTCGACGGAACCGAGGTTTACTTTCACGGAACCGGATTGCGCCACTCTGGACTTATCAACCACCTGAACCCGGGCACCGACGTCAGCTTCGATCTAATAGAAACTAGAAGCGGTATGGAGGCTCATAACGTCGAGCCGATCGGATAGACGGCCCTGTAGCGGTAAAAAGCGATTTGCGGCTGATGTGAATCAGCAACAGTGGGGAGTGCGCCCTGCACCGCAACATAATGGATGCTTTGCAAAAGCATTTTGCATGCTGGAGATGCTAGGCAATTCGCCCTCACTGAAATATAAAAAACCAATGGGAGCTTCACTCATGAAATTCAATGGCAAAGACATCCGCAATCTGCGTCAGCGCTTGGGCTGGAGCATGGCCGAAATGGCGCGCCGGATGGGTTGCAATTCGATGTTGATCCAACAGTGGGAAAATGGACAGCAGACTCCCGACCCCGATGCGGTCAACCAACTTTGCGTTCTGCAGAATCACCTCGAATCCGCGAGTGAACACGTGGCCCAAAATCCGTTGTTGGAAAAAGAATTGCAGTCGCGCGGCGTGGCTCAGCTCACGCACCGTGACCTTCTAAAAGACATCCAGTAAGTTCCCAGGCGGACCTTGCAGCCGGAGTCATAGAATGAAAACTCTGTATCTCGTCGACGCGAGCAATATGTTCTTTCGCGCATTTTTCGCCATCCCCCCTCTCACCAACGAGAAGGGAATGCCGACCAACGCGCTCTACGGGTTTTTGTCGATGAGCATGAAGTTGATCCGCGACGTCAAGCCCGACTACTTGGTGTACTGCTTCGACCGCAAAGAGCCGTCGTTCCGCGTGGATCTGTATGAAGACTACAAAGCCAATCGCGAAGAAATGCCGGATGGGCTCAAGCCGCAGATTCCGTATTTAAAAAAACTCACCGAGCGCCTCGGCGTGGCGCAACTGGAAAAAGAAAAATTCGAAGCCGATGACGTGATCGGCACTTTGACCATGCTGGGGATCAAGAGCGGCGTGCAAGTCGTGATCGTCAGTGGTGACAAGGACTTTGCCCAGCTCGTGCGTCCGGGAGTTTCTTTGTATGACACCATGAAAGAAGTGCGCACGGACGACGACGGTGTGAAAGCCAAATTTGGAGTGCGTCCAGATCAGATGATCGACTACTTGGCGATGGTCGGCGACTC
>JAYWAE010000022.1:0-7507 GCA_043782715.1 Pseudobdellovibrionaceae bacterium
CGTCCATGAGAGTGGCGCACCTCGGCCGTCCGCGGCCGAGGTGCGATAAATTTAAAGCCAATAAATTTTGAGATAGAGAATTAAGACAAAGAATCAAGACAAAGAATCAAGACAAAGAATCAAGGCAGAGAATGGCAATAAAGAATAAAGTCAGAGAAATTGTTAATCATGTCCCCTTACTAATCTGTTACCTATGTCTCAGGCTGCACAGACCTCTTGTTTGTTCCCGATCCCCACCTATTTCAAAATTTTGTTTTCACTTCAACCGATTCGCCGGCTGGATGCCGGAGAATGCTACGTTCTCATGGATGGAAAGGCGACGTGGCCATCACTTATCGGTTCAATGCACAGAATCCACTGCGTTTAAGGAAAGTTTCTAGCTAGCTATCAAACAAGCGAGGATAGGACAGCGGATTTTCTCAGTCGGGTCCGATGTAAATCGTCGGCTCGCACCAAGCGAGTGGAACTAGCTACACCAACACAACTTCTATCTCACCGGAATGAATTGCACCATGAGGCTAGTGACAAGCGTCAGTGTGCGCGCCACGACCAGGATGCGGTCGAGGCGGCGTAGGCGCGCGCGCACCGGATGGCCCTTATACAAGCGCCATCCCGTCCAGGCCGCGGCGAAGTACAACAGAACGGTGGAGATGGCGATCGGAACGTGGATTTCTAGGGTCCATGGCATTTGACTATTCACGTGTTTAAGTGCGTCGCGTTTCTCGACGAGAAATAACACCAGCATCAGGTCGACGATGATCACACTCAGCATGACGAAGATGTGCAGGCGCAGATTTTTCTTATGCAGCGTGCGGCCCCATAAAAAAATCATCAAGATGAAAAAGCTAAGCAGGTTGGCCATATTTATCTAGAGGTTTATTTCTTACAGTCGATGCCGTCAAACTTTCCGTCTTCGATGATCGTCTTGAACAGCTCATACTGCGCTTGCGGCACGCTCACGGATTGCGGAACTGTGACGCGGTCGTCGGACGAGTCTTTTTTCGACGGCTCGACATTGAAAGCGGGTGGTAGTTTGACGTGTTTGGCCACCGCGGCGACGAAGTTTACCGGAAGTTCGAGTCCGTCATTCAGGCGCCCGTCCCAGGCAATCGTGACCGCTTCACGCCGAACCAAATTGAGTTTCTGGCCCGCGCAGCTCTGTTTGGTGGTGGGCGTGTACAGGTTGATATGGATTTCACCTTTGTTGGTGAATGAGTATTTGCGTGTCTCTTCCGTACTGGCGTTGTTGACGATCAGCCAGCCCGCAGCTTTATCGACCACGGTCCACGTGGCCTCGGCGCCCTTCGAGTCGACCAGAACCAAACTGTTGCAAGCATCTTGCGATTTGACCGCGAGCAGGCCATCGAGGGTTGCGGCATCGCTCAAGCTCTTGCTGCCCTTGGTGGCCAGTTTAACCGACGAGGCCTTGATCGCCTGACCACGCAAAACATCGTCGTTGATTGACGAAAAATCTTTACGGGTTTTGTCGCTCGAGGTCCCGAGATCCAAATTGTACGTGTAGAGCAAGAAGGCTTCGCCGGTCTGATCCAGCGCCGCGGCCAATTCTTTTAGGTTCAAACACTCGTCTTTGGTGAATTTTGTGAGTTTCTCATCGGCGTGGGATGTGCCTTTGGCCTGGCCGTCGCCCGGCTTCATTTTGGTAATCGGGAGCCGTTTGTTATTGGGCGAACAGCCGTTCAAGGCGAGAGCGGCGGCCGCGAGAAGGGCGGCGAGTGAATTGCGTTTCATGGGCAGTATCCTCCGGGCTCCTACTCAGCAATTTTGAATCCAACCGGGAAAGTCGGGATCGGGACGGCTGCTCTTATATATGCGATTATATGCGATTGGACACAGCTTCAGTCCGCATGCAGTGACAATCTGCGGCCTGCCTTGACCGCGCTGGGCAATCACATAGGGTTCCGTTCATGTCATTACCCAAAATCGTGGTCTGCGCCTCTGGAGAGGGCTCCAACTTTCAAGCGCTCGTCGAAGCTTCCCGCAGCGGAGAGCTGCGCGCTGAAATCACCGGCCTAATCGTCAATCGCGCTAAAATCGGCGCCTTGGGGCGGGCGCAGCGCTTGAAAGTGGATGCGAAGATACTGACGCCTGCGAAATTTGAATCGCGCTTGGCTTGGGATGAAGCCATGGTGAAATGCCTCCAAACTTGGGGGGCTCAGTGGGTGGTTCTGGCGGGATTCTTAGTGATGGTGGGGCCACGCGTGTTGAACAGTTTTCCTGACCACGTAATCAACAGCCATCCGGCACTTTTACCCAAATATGGAGGCCCGGGAATGTATGGCGACCGGGTATTCGAGGCGGTCGTTGCTGCCAAAGAAAATGAAACTGGACTGACCTTCCATTTGGTGAACGAAAAATACGATGAGGGGCGAATTTTACATCAGGTGCGCATACCCATTTTGGGTAATGAAACCGCAGCCCAGTTGGCGCATAGGGTGAAGCTTGAGGAAAACCGGCTTTATCCCAAAGTTCTCAACGACGTAATTCACAACCCAAGTTGACCAATCCGCAATATCTGGGGTACGCCGTACCCTTTCCGGAAATCTACGTGAAAAGGAGATTTTGATGCGTCGCTCTATCAAAGCTTTGATGCTGACTGCTGTATTGGCCGTTGTGGGTTGCACCAAGAAAAATACGGGTGAAACCGGCGGGGCTGCAGCGTCGAACCAAGGCGAGATTCGCATCGGCCAGTTTGGCTCGCTGACGGGTGGAGAGGCGACCTTCGGACAATCGACCGACAAAGGAATACGCTTGGCGATCGATGCCAAGAACGCCGCGGGCGGAATCAAAGGCCGAAAGATCGTTTTGCTAACCGAGGACAATCAGGGCAAGCCGGAAGAGGCTGCGGCCGTGGTTAAAAAACTGATCACACAAAATCAAGTCGTGGCCTTGCTCGGTGAAGTGGCCAGCACTCGTTCTCTGGCGGCCGCTCCGATCGCGCAGCAATACAAAGTTCCGATGGTTTCGCCGAGTTCGACCAACCCCAAAGTCACCGAAGTCGGCGATTTTATCTTCCGCGTTTGCTTCATTGATCCCTTCCAAGGTCCGGTCATGGCGCGCTTCGCGCACGAGAACTTGAAGCTTAAAAAAGTGGCGATCCTCAAAGATCTCAAATCAGATTACAGTCTTGGACTGGCCGAATTTTTTGCCAAAAAGTTCAAAGACCTCGGTGGCGAGATCGTCTCTGAACAGACCTTTCAAACCGGCGACTCGGATTTCAAGGGTCAGCTCACGCGCATTCGCACATCGAATCCTGAGGCTATTTTTATTCCTGCCTATTACACCGAAGTTGGTTTGATCGCCCGCCAGGCGCGCCAGCTCGGGCTGAAGGCCGTGCTCCTCGGTGGCGACGGCTGGGACAGCCCGAAGTTGGTCGAAATCGGGCAGGACGCAATTCAAGGCTCGTATTTTTCGAACCACTACGCCAGTGAAAGCCCGGTTAAGGCCACGCAAGAATTCATTCGCAAATACAAAGAAAAGTACAAAGAGATCCCCGATGGCCTCTCGGCCGCAGGTTATGATGCCGCTCAGATCCTGATCGACGCCATGGAGCGCGCGCCGACTATTACCCCCCAGGCGATCCGCGACGAATTGGCCAAAACCAAAGGCTTTGACGGCGCCACCGGCAAGATTACAATCAACAGTGAACGCAATGCCGACAAGGACGCATTTATCGTCAAAGTCGATGGCAAAGCCTTTAAATTCGTAACGTTGCTTTCGCCGTAATTCGGCCGGAGTCCTTTGGAAGAACTGGTCCAGCATTTTATCAACGGGCTGAATCTCGGCGCGATTTATGCCTTGATCGCGCTCGGCTACACGATGGTCTACGGCGTTCTTCAGCTCATCAATTTCGCCCACTCCGAAGTCTACATGGTCGGAGCCTTCGCAGCTTACTATGGTGCTGGACGTTTGCATCTGGTCGACAAGCCCGGGTGGGGCTCGTTTGCATTGACCCTTTTGATCTCGATGGTGGTCTGCTCGCTGCTGGGATTGTGCATCGAGCGTTTTGCCTACCGTCCGCTGCGCAATGCGCCTCGGATCAACAACTTGATCACAGCGATCGGCGTGAGTTTGTTTCTGCAGTTCGCCGGCCAAGTGGTGTTTGGCGCCGATCCCAAATTGTTTCCGGAAGTCTTGAAAGACGAAACGCTGTTCACCTATGGCGCCATTGATTTGAAGCTCTTCGACGTGACCGTGATCGCGGTGGCCGTCGCGGCCATGCTCTGCCTCAACTGGTTCATTCAAAAAACCAAAACCGGAATGGCGATTCGCGCCGTCAGTTTTTCTTTCCGTTCAGCCACGCTAATGGGGATCAACGTCAATTCGATCATCATGATCACCTTCGTGGTTGGCAGCTCTCTGGCCGGTGTCGGTTCGGTGCTGGTGGGATTGAAGTATCCCAAGATTGAACCACTGATGGGCACGTTGATTGGCCTAAAAGCCTTTGTCGCCGCCGTTCTCGGCGGGATCGGCAATTTGCCAGGTGCGATCGTCGGCGGCTTGTTGATGGGCCTGTGCGAAGAGATGGTCGTGGCTTATCTCTCCAGCACCTACCGTGATGCTTTGGCGTTCGGCTTGCTGATTTTCATTTTGCTCTTTAGGCCGTCTGGGCTTCTCGGCCGCACGCGCGTGGAGAAAGTCTAATGTTGTGGCGCATGGGGCGAGGTTGGCTAATCGTGATCGCCGTGGCGCTCGTGGTGAGCGTGCTCGCCAATGCCGGACTCAACGCCTATCTGCAGCAAATATTGTTTTATGTCGCCATCAACATAGTGCTAGCGGCGAGTTTGAATTTAGTGAACGGGTTTTGTGGCCAGTTTTCGCTCGGACACGCCGGATTTATGGCGGTGGGTGCTTACACGAGCGCGCTGATTAGCTTGCGCTGGCATCCTTTCGCGGGCGCACTCTACGTTTTAAATTTTCCGATTTATGCGATCTGCGGCGGCTTGGCTGCTGCGGCGGCGGGATTCGTGGTGGGCATGCCCTCGTTGCGTCTGCGTGGCGATTATTTGGCGATCGTAACTTTGGGCTTTGGAGAAATCATTCGTGTTACGCTTTTGAATCTAGACGTCGTGGGCGGCGCGCGCGGGCTTTACGGCATTCCGGGCAACACCGACTTCGTCGCCTGTTTTCACGCGTTTTTTTGGGCGGGCATGACCGTGCTGCTCTTGTGGCGCTTGGTGCGCAGCTCTTATGGCCGTGCGTTCTTGAGCGTGCGCGAAGATGAAATTGCCGCCGAATGCATGGGTATCAACACCACGCGCACCAAGGTAATGGCATTCGTCATTTCGAGTTTTTTTGCCGGCGCCGCCGGCTCACTGTTTGCGCACACTACGAATTCTTTGAATCCTTCCAGCTTCCAATTCGTCAAGAGCGTGGATGTCGTGATCATGGTGGTATTGGGCGGAATGGGGAGCCTCACGGGCTCGGTGGTCGGCGCGATTCTGGTGACTGTTTTGCCCGAAGCCCTGCGGCCGCTGCAAGAGTACACCGGCGTCGACTTGCGCATGGTGATCTACTCGCTGACTTTGATTATGCTGATGATCTTGCGGCCGTCGGGTCTGTTCGGTTCGCGCGAATGGTCGCAGCTGAAATTTTGGAGGCGCAATGCTCCTTCAACTTAAAGACGTTGGCATTCAATTCGGCGGCTTGAAAGTCATCGAGAAGATGAACGTAGGTATCGGTTCCGGCGAGTTGATTGGTTTAATCGGCCCAAACGGTGCGGGCAAAACCACGGCATTCAATTTGATCACGGGGATTTACCAGCCAACGACTGGCGAGATTACCTTCGAAGGTAAAAGTGTCGCCGGCATGAAGGCCTACGAGATTTCGCGTCTGGGTGTGATCCGCACGTTTCAAAACATCCGTCTTTTTTCTACGCTGAGTGTTTTGGAGAATATTTTGGTGTCGATGCATCCGCGCTGCACCTATGGCTTAGTTTCGGCATTTTCGACCGGCCGCAAGTTCACCGCGGTTGAAAAAGATTTTCGCGAACAGGCCATGGCACTGTTGAAGATCTTTTCGCTCGCACATTTACATGATCATGAAGCGGGATCTTTACCGTACGGTGTGCAACGTAAAATCGAAATCGTACGCGCGCTGGCCGGACGGCCAAAGCTACTGCTACTTGATGAGCCGGCGGCCGGCATGAACCATTCCGAAACTGAAGAGTTAATGAACTTGATTCACAAGATACGCCGCGATTTCAAACTGTCGGTTTTGCTGATCGAGCACGACATGAAGCTGGTGATGGGCATTTGTGAGCGCATCGTGGTTCTCGATCATGGCGTGGTGATCGCCGAGGGAGGGCCAAAAGATATCCAGAACAATCCACGCGTCATCGAAGCCTATCTGGGCGTCGAGGAGCCAGCATGAGCGCGCCGCTACTCGCCGTTCGCGATTTGAAAGTGAATTACGGCGCCATCGAGGCGGTGAAGGGGATTTCGTTCGAGATTTTCTCAGGCGAAGTCGTATCCTTGATCGGCGCCAACGGTGCGGGCAAAACGACCACGCTGCGCGCGATTTCGGGTCTGCTGCCATCGGAAGGAACGATTATCCTCAATGGCCGGCCCACCAACCAAACTGCGCCGCACGATCTGGTTACGCAGGGCCTGGTTCACTCTCCCGAAGGTCGCGGTATATTTTTGAATTTGAGCGTGGAAGAGAATTTGAAGCTGGGTGCATTCCGCCGGACCGACTTAAGCAAGTTGGGCGAGGAGATGGAGCACTGTTTTTCGCTTTTCCCTCGTTTGAAAGAGCGCTTGCACGCTTCCGCCGGCACCTTGTCGGGCGGGGAGCAGCAGATGCTCTCGATTAGCCGGGCGCTTTTGTCGAAGCCGAAAATTCTGATGCTTGATGAACCCTCGCTGGGCTTAGCGCCGCGGGTGGTGCAGCAGATATTCCAGATCGTGAAACAGTTAAACTCACAAGGTATGACGATTCTGCTGGTCGAGCAAAACGCCCGCATGGCATTGAAGGTCAGCCACCGTGCTTATGTGCTCGAGACCGGAAAAATTCGCCTGAGTGGTGCAGGTAAAGATCTTTTGCAAAACGAAGAGATTCAACGCGCATACCTTGGCCACTGACCCGGGCTCTTGAAGTTCTTAGCTGGATCGCCAATCGGGTGGCACTGTAATTGGGCTGCCGCCCCATACTTCGTCTCAGCACCATGCAAATTTCTTTTTTGATCTCGTCGAGTCGTTCTTTTTCACCTGAATGATAATTGAATCGCGCCATATGACCCTCCCTTTTGAAAGGTTCCAAGTCAGCAATCTGGGTGCCGCCGCCTAATAGAATTGATCTTAGATCGAAGTGACTGCAGTCCGAGAGCCGCATTGCCGAATTCGCACCTATCAAAAGGGGGGAGACTTACGAAGGGTATGTTCGCGATTCGAGCTCGGTTGTGTGGCGGCCCCGCCGGCTAGAGGTAACGGGCGTTCAAGTGCTTGCGGAATGCCGCCGTCGACAGCGGGCCGGCTGCGGACTCGACCAA
>JAYWAE010000023.1:0-2846 GCA_043782715.1 Pseudobdellovibrionaceae bacterium
GTTCACTACGCCATCGTCTCGAACGGCCTCATGATCGCCATCTGTGGCGGTGAGGGAGATTGACGCTTGGGTTATGGATTGGTCGTCAACAATAGTGAAGCTGACTTTCTCATCGCCAGTTACCGCGCAGACGACAGTGCCCGATGAGGGTGTGGATTGCATATCGGCTATTTGTGAAAGAAACCAATTATGGACTTTTGCCACCGCATCGGCCTGCTTCAATGTTCCCGCTTTCATCTGTAAACAAATATCATTTTCAAGGACATCCTTTTGCTTGGCTTGGCTGATCGGCTGGGGCCACAGGTTTTGAATATCATCGGATCCGCCGGCGCAAAGGGGAATGAGATGATCGAACTCATACTGCGGATATTGGCTTGGCGGGATATTTCCATAGTTCTTCGCGACTTGATCCTTCTCAGACATGGCAATGTTGCGATTGCAGCGAGCGATGTGCTCTGGGTAATCGTATCTGGAAAAATTCGGATCGGACGGTGTGCAAAGCACGCCCGGCGTAAGATGTCCGTCTGGCGCAGTCATGGTGGCGAAAGCCGCAGAACTAATAAATGTAAGCAGTATCAGAATCGATTTCATAACATCCCCCTGGTATGAACGATCGCACAAGCGTGGCTTGAGAAGGGGGCCGTGTCGAATGAAAACTGGCACAAAGTAGGAATTTGTGTGTAAGCCCCAATGGGCGAGATGGTTCATCTTAGTAATACTTTATATATGCCTCCCGTTCGATACATATGGTCAGAATATGAATACACAATTAAGACATGTTTTGACATATGCGGCGGGTTCTAAACTCGTACATTCTGCCCCGTCATTTCAAATAAAAAAGCCACCCATCGGGTGGCTTTTTTATTTCGAGATGAAGTGTATGGTTCTCCGCTTAGAAAGCGAACTCCATCGAAGCCAAAGCATGCGCGGAGTCGCTCATGGTCAGAGACTGCACCAATGCGACGTCAAAATTAAATTTGTCAACTCTTCCGCCGACGCCGAATGCGACGGCTGTGCTGTTGGGAGCGTTTTCCCACTTGGAATTGTCGTTTGCGGTGTTGCCCGTCGTAGTTTTAGTCGAACCTAGCAGTATGTCCTGACGAACGCTGGCGCGAATGTTGGACCAGTCATTGGCTTTCGCTTCGATGCCGATATTGAGCGGAATGCTGAAGACCTGATACTTCTCGTCGGGGACGCCTTGAGAACCCGTGGCCACATGGTCCAAATAGTACAATTCACCGGAGGCAAATAGATGAGAGTTGGCGTCAATGTTGCGCAAATAAACCGCGCCGCCGTTTAGATTGATGCGTTTGCCTTCATAGTCCGCGCTGATTCCGGAAATTTTGGCCGTGTAGGCGTCGTAGGAAAGGTGGCCGAAAACCTTAAACTCAGGTCTCGGTTGTAGGGAAAAGCCCCCGCTTAGTCCGACGGGTTCATTCAGTTTGCCATTGCCTGAAGCAAGATCGGTTTGAGTGGACGCGCCAACCAATAGAGATCCAAAGGCTTCAAATTTGTCCATTAAGATGCCGGCGTGCAGATCCAAGGCTTGGACGGAACTCTGCCGGTTAGGTGCAGTCAACGCAGTTTTGGAGCGCGTGAGCGTTGCTCCGAAGCCCCAGCGATTGGGGAGAGCATACATGATGTCGATGTTGTTTTGACCTTCGCCAAAATTAGCGCCGGCGACGTTGGTTGCGACGTCGGTGACGTTGCCGTTCACTTCGCGAACCAACCTGTCAAAGTTGCTCACTCGTCCGAGCTGGGCCGCGAGTTTTCCAGTGCCTAGCGCAATGACAAAGCCGCCTTCGTTTTCAGGAATATCATTCGCCAAGCCGGAGCGATCTTTCTTCCCCCATTCAAAATTCAGTTCCTGCTTCATAATCGAGAGCTGCGCCGGATTTAAAAATATATTGCGGGTGTCTTGGATAAAATAGGAACCGCTTGAATCTTGATTCAACGATTCGAGTCGCGCCTTGGTGGCATGTGCGCCCGTGGCAGCAAGGAGGATCAGTGCAAAAGCTAACTTTTTCATGGTGGGTCCTTTGATTTGTAGATCGAGGCTCGGATGCTATTTGCGCTCACTGGAACAAGCAAGCTGAAAGTGACCCGGAATGGTCGGCGTCGAAAGGTAGATCGACTCATAAATGACTCAAAGCAAAACCGAAGTGACTTGAAGTATGACAGGCATTGGCTTTGTGGCCGGGCCCTGATCGTCAAATTAGATTCTCGTAAAGTCCCCGAGCGACTTTGTTACTGGCGAATACATGAAGTTTAATTTGTACGGCTTCTACTTTCTTCGCTTCCCTGTCGACGATATTCATTATTCGGCTAGATTGGAGCTTTTCGCTTTTGCGAGATCCTCAGCGAAGCCTTCCTGAGACTGCTTCTTAAAATCTAGAAACCTCGTTTCAGTCATTTTGCGAATCTCGATCATTTCCACCTCTGACTCTTTCTCGCAATATTTGCGTGTGCGGTCACGTGTCTAATATCTCTTGGCCAACTAGGAATCACAAAGGCGGGGGCGAAGGAGACTGGGCATTTCCCGATTCCTGACGGAATTTATACCGATTGTGTACGCCGCATAGAACCTGCAGATTCTCCACATCGTTACTTCCACCAGCCCACCTTGAAATAATATGATCGACCTGCAGCTGATAGAGCGACTCACACAAATACCCATCGGCGTGTCGATGCCGGCACGATTTGTCGCGCTTGAAGACGAAACGTCGCGATGCACGGCTCACGTCCTGGCTTTGACGCGGCTTAACTTCCCTGAGAGCCTGTTTTAAAAGTGTTCGGACAAATGATCCGCTGCGTTTAGCTTTCGATATTGTTGAGCAAAAGAAAAA